>DBCF01000093.1:0-4874 GCA_002292925.1 Roseiflexaceae bacterium UBA965
TGAGGGTCACGGTGATGGCCAAAAGCCCCGTATCGACGCCATCGTTATCGAGATACTCGGTGGCACAGTACTTACCATCAGGGATGGATTGAATGAGCTGGCGCATACGCTGTTCGCCATAGGTAATCAATGCATCAAACCCAGCTGTTAGTGCCGCCACACCCATTTTGGTGACCAATTCGCTCACGCGTGCCGCTGCAATTTGGTGGCAAGCGAGTTGGGCAGCCAAATCGCCGCTGCGCTCATCGCTGGTACGGGAATTACGCACAATCAGGGCAAAGACGGCATCATTGCGCTGGCCGGCGGCGATGAGTTTGATGGGTGGGATGATAATCCCTTCTTGGTAGAGTGAGCGACTGAGGGGCATTGAGCCCGGCGTCATCCCCCCCACATCGGCGTGATGGGCACGGGTGGCACTATAGGCGATGAGTGTGCCATCAACAAAAACAGGGGCAACACTGGTGAAATCGGGAAGGTGGGTGCCGCCGGCAAAGGGATCATTGAGCAGCACCACGTCGCCATCAACAAGTGGGCCACAATGGGCGATGGCGGCTTCAACGCTCCGGGGCATGGCACCGAGGTGGACGGGAATATGGGCGGCCTGAGCGACAAGGGCGCCGTGGGCATCAAACAAGGCGCACGAGTAATCGCGGCGCTCTTGGATGTTGGATGAAAAGGCACTGCGCTCGAGGGCGGCACCCATTTCTTCGGCAATTGCGGCACAACGATGACGAAAAACCTCGAGTGAAATCGCATCCATATGCGCCTACTAGTCAATTCAAAAAAACTCTGCTATGATTATAGAGGAATTCGTGAGTGAATTGTGTGTATGAGCCCAACATTCGGTGTTGGTTCCCGCACGTGACGGTGATGTTATCCGTTGTCGGCGGACGGGAGCGGCCTGCACAATCTCGCTCGAGTGAAAGCGCACTATATGAGTACGACCTCTACCCCACCTGCGCAGATTGTGCGCGGTGAACAAGCCGCCCACGCCCATGCCCGCGTGGTCGCCGCCGTCCCCCCCCATGAACGGTGTGACTATGAGTATGATACCCCCCAAGAAGTGCTCCATCTAGATAACGATTTGCGTGATGCCGGTGTGCCGATTCGTCGTTGGATTATTGGTCCAATCGATGATCCGGTGGCGGTCGCATTTTGTTTTCGGGCAACGTGGAACACGCCACGTCATACCTTTTGGGCTCATATTCGGGTATTACCCCATACGCAACATCTGGGCATTGGGTCAGAATTACTCCAAAAAGTGATACAATGGGCGGCCACGGCTGGTGCACAAGCACTGCGGGTGATGGCCCATCCAGACACGAGTGATGCCTTTTTGCAACGCCACGGGTTTGCGCATATCGGTACCGAGCAACTTTATTCGTTGGCATTACCGGTACAGACACCAATAACCCCACAACCACTGCCAGCCAATATCCGGTTAACAACCCTTGCGGCATTACTCACGCAAGACAGTGATGCAATGGAGCAAGTTTGTACGCTCCACGCAGCGATTTCACTCGATGTGCCGATGCCTGACGAGTTAATCGTGACGCTCAGTAAATTTCGGCGCCTGCTCGGTGAAGATGTCAATCCCAATCATTATTTGTTGGCGTTTGTCGATGATCAATTAATCGGTGAATCGATTTTGATGGAGGACGACGACGATAGTCACGTGATGTGGCAACATGCCACAGGGGTATTGCCGGCGTTTCGGGGTTTGGGCGTCGCCAAAATCCTCAAACATGCGGCAATTGACTTGGCGCAATCACTGGGGGTACGCGAATTACGGACATGGATGGAAACGAGTAATGCGCCGATTCGCAAAGTAAATCACGCCTTGGGATTTTGTGAATGCAATCAGCCCGGATCAGTCATTCATATTTATGAATGCACCGTCAAAAATGGTCAGGATGGACGTGGCTAAACGGATTAAACAACCACATGATTGAACTTGGAACACTTTTACGTGCCACTCGGGCCGATTGGCCGGGTGGCACGAACAATACCCGCCACAAATATTTCCCCCCAGTGACCACCCAATCAGCAATTGAATGTACTGCGCCTCCAGTGATGAACCCCAACGCCATACTAATGGTGATGATTGGGTGCGTGACAAACCAATCGATGATGTTTTTGGCAAACGATTGATGAATTTCAGGTAACGGGAAGCCAAATATGCGGGCAATGACTTCGGTGGCAAAAATCAGCAGAATCATCATCCCAAAAAAATAGCCGAGCCGTAAAATCGGCGGAAGTATTAATCCATGGCTCCAAAAATGCCGGTGCGGAATACACCATTTATACGGCTTCCAAATAAACAACAAAATCCCCCAGCGCTTGTGGATGCGCGAATCCAAATCAAGATCAGGGGAAAACAACAGCCCCGAAATATTGTGCGCCAGCACAATCACCGTAGTGACAATTACTGCCGACGATTGTACGATTTCGGCCGTGCGTAAGATTGAATAAATAGATGGGGTCATCAATAGACTTGTGGCAATGGTCAAAAAATCATGAGTTGGAGTATTTGGCATATTTATTTCCGAATCCGATAACGCATCCCTTGATCGAGCACCATGACGAGTTGGTCAAAAAAATGAGTCACCTGGGTGGGTGCTGCATCGGGATGCAGATAAAGATATTCACTAGTCGCTGCAATAATCGCATGCACGAGAAATTCCAACACTGAGCTTTCGACGTCATCACGTACAGAACGATTGGCAATTGCGGTTTGAATTAATTCATCGACAAACGCATCTTGCATACGCATCCCAATAGCCTTGGCCGCAATCAACTGACTCCCACTATCACGAATCGCGCGTTGCGTGAATATATATTCACGGGGGTAGAGTTGTTGTAAGTCGAGCATGACATATAAGTAATGCCGCAAAATCGCGAACATATCGCCTTGGGCATACACGGCTATTGGGATGCGACTACGGAGCTGAGCAACTAATTGGTCTTGGGCGTATTTGAGGATAAACAAGTAAAGTTCTTCTTTATCGGTGAAATATTGGTACATGCTCCCTTTGGCAATGCCAAGTTCTTTGACGATTGTCGAAAGCGACGCACTTTCAATGTTGTGGGCGGCAAATTCACTGAGACAGGCATCAATGATGAATTGACGTTTGGGGAGTTCGAGATTCCACCAGGTATCGCTTGGCATGACGGCTCTTTTGTACATATGACTAGTCAGTCATTTATAGTATAAAAGAGCCAAACGTACGTGTCAACACCGATGTAGTAGGTTATGGTATGCTACAAAAGAATCATTTTGCAGACGGGGCGCCATGCATACATCTTCTGTCGACCGGAATATTCGTTTATTAGTCATTGAATTATTTTGGGCGGCGATTGCCGCGGCAGCGTATTCGTTTGCTGCCGCATATGTCATCCGCCTCGGTGGCTCTAATTTCATTGTGAGTCTGATTACCTCGGCAGCGGCAGTGGTAAATGCAGTGACGACGATTCCGTTTGCAGTACTGATGGAACGCACTTCAAAACGCAAACCATGGATGTTTGGGAGTCTCATAGCGTTTCGGATGCTGAATGCATTACTAATTATTGTGCCGTGGTTGCCCGCTTATCGCGCTGAAGCAATCGTGGCTATTTTGTTGGTGGCTAATGTCCCTGTGGCACTCTTTAATGCAGGCTGGCTGCCAATGTTTGCCGATATTATTCCGATTCACCGCCGCGCCCGCTTGTTTTCTGCCCGCAATGTCACTCTTGGGGCAACGATGATGATTGCCACCTATGCGTTTGGGCGCTTCCTCGAAATGGCTCCATTCCCGAGTAATTATCAGATTTTGTTTGTGATTGCCATGGTGACCAGTTTACTTAGTACCTTGTATGTCACCAAAATGCAGATTCCTGATGTCGTCATTGATACCACGGCCAATGTCGATCGTTCGTGGCGTGGAATTTGGTCGTTACTGACGGAAAGCCAGCCCTACCGGGCCATCACAATCAACACCCTCATATTCAACCTGGCTGCCTGGGCAGCGATTCCCTTCCAGCCTATTTATTTTGTGCGTACATTAGGGGCAAGTGATGCCTGGCTCGGAATTTGGTTTGCGATTGTCAATGGGGGGGCGATTTTGGGCAACCTGTTTTGGCCCCGCTTAATGGACCGTTTCGGGTTTCGCAAGATTTTGATGATTTCGTCTATCCTGAGTTGCTTGTATTTTTTTGCCATCGGGTTTGCGCCCAATCTCACCCTCATTCTTGTTTTTTCATTGCTCATCGGCATGATTAACCCAGGGATTGATGTAAGTCATTTCAATATTTTGCTCCAAGTCTGCTCGCCCCAACGCCGGGCACTTGCAATGGGGGTGTTTGTGACGGTAATGAATGCCGGATTGTTGGTGAGCAGTTTGGCCGTTGCACCACTCATTGATTGGTTTGGGGCGCAATATGTGGTGATTGGTCTTGGGGTGTTCCGATTGTTGGGCGCATTGTTGTTTGTGGTCAATCCGATTCAAGAAGTCAACAATGAAAATGAAAAAGATCTAGCACCCGCAGACGCAGTGTGAATTTGTTACAATGCATGTGTATGTATTTCCGCTACCAGAAATAGGAGACTGAGATGGAATATCGACGACTCGGACGCGCTGGCATGAAGGTCAGTGCACTTTCGTTGGGCGCTTGGGTAACCTATGGCAATCAAGTCGGCGAAGAAATTGCCTACGAGTGTATGACTGCCGCCGTTGAACACGGCGTGAATTTTTTTGATAACGCCGAGGGCTATGCCGGTGGCCAAGCCGAAGTGGTGATGGGTAACGTCATCAAACGGGCGGGCTGGCGTCGTGAAGACCTCGTGGTCTCCACCAAGATTTTTTGGGGTGGGTCGGGTCCCAACGATACCGGCTTTT
>DBCF01000093.1:4892-6300 GCA_002292925.1 Roseiflexaceae bacterium UBA965
CTTGTCACACAAGCATGTCATTGAAGGGGTCAATAATGCCCTCAAGCGCTTCCAGATGGATTATGTCGATTTGGTATATTGTCATCGCCCCGATGTCAATACTCCCATCGAAGAAACCGTCCGCGCCATGGACATCGTGATTCGCCAAGGCAAAGCGTTTTATTGGGGTACCTCAGAATGGTCTGCCGATGAAATCCGCTCCGCCTACGGCATCGCCCGTGAATTGGGCATGACGCCCCCCACCATGGAGCAACCCCAGTACAACATGTTGAACCGCACGCGTTTCGAAAAAGAATACGCCTTGTTGTACCGTGACATTGGCCTCGGTACCACGATTTTCAGCCCACTCGCATCGGGCATGTTGACCGGCAAATATCGCCAAGGCATCCCCAGCGACAGCCGCGGGGCGCTCAAGGGCTACGAATGGCTCCAAAAGAGCCTGACCGATCAGCGCAATTTGGCTATCGTCGAGCAACTCATTCCCCTTGCCAGTGAGCTTGGCTGTACCCTCGCTCAAATGGCGCTGGCCTGGTGTCTCAAGAACCCCAACGTGAGTAGTGTGATTACGGGGGCTAGTCGGGCAGCCCAAGTCCACGAAAACATGAAAGCCCTCGATGTCGTACCGTTGCTCACCAGCGACGTAATGGCCCGTATCGAAACGATTCTCACGCCCAACGCCTAATTTTGCTTGGTAAACGGTGATTGGTGTGGCATACACCAATCACCGTTTGATTCGATGAACCACTCTGGCCGGCAGCGATGCACTCGGGTGGCAGGAAGGAACCATGAAAAACCAACCCATCCAGTATGTATTGCACACGCTTCCCGGCTTTGACGTGATTGTCCGCGAAGAACTCAAACATCTCCCCGAACGAGCCACTATTTTAGAGCACGTCGTCCACGCTGGACGCAACGGTCTGACCATCATTGATTATGATGGTGACGTCGATGATTTACTGAAGTTGCGTACGGTTGATGATGTCTTTATTTTGATTGGCCAATATACCGATTTACCCCCAAAATACAGCACCCTCAAAGTGTTGCGTGACAAAATCGTGCAATCGTCGGTGATTAATCAAGCGGTCAAAATAGTGCGTGCCATCTACCCTAAACGGGGAGGCGAAGGCAAACTGCGCTTCCGCGTGATTGCCCGTCAGCAAGGTGAAATGCCCTACCGCCGCGTCGATTTGCAAGAACTAATTGAAAAAGCCGTTGAACAGCGTGACGATTACCGCTGGCGCGCCAAAGAAGATGGCCTCGAGTTTTGGATTACCCAAATTGATACCATGGCAATTTTGGGATTGCGGGTCAGCGACGAAACGATGCGCCACCGCACCTACAAAATCAACCACATCGAAGCCTCACTGCGCCCCACTGCGGCAGCAGCACTCGTGTTACTCACCAAGCC
>DBCF01000047.1 GCA_002292925.1 Roseiflexaceae bacterium UBA965
CGATTCCAACGGGCATCGCGCCACACCTGATGGCGACGCAGATTACGCACCGTGACGAGGCGATTAACCGCCATACCCACTGTGACGGCATACCCCGCCGGCAAAATATCGCGGAGTAGGTAGGCAAATTGATGGGCAGTAGGATCCAACAAGGTGGGGTGCGCCAGATAGTCACGGTGGCGTGGTTGATCGTCGCCCGCAGGCGCAGTGCGGCGCCAGCGCAACCACAGCCCCCAACACAGCAACGAAAATCCGGTACTGGCCAGGATGATAACCAACCCATACAGCACGAGTCGCATCTTATTCACCTCTTGGTATCTGCTATGTTATTATCATACGACGTGGTTATTTGTTTTGTACAGAAGTGGAAAGAATCATGAGCGACACCACCATTACCATTGATATTTTTAGTGATATCGTCTGCCCGTGGTGCGTCATCGGTGGCGTACGCCTCGAAAAAGCCCTGGCGCAACGCCCCGAACTGACCGTCACCCGCACCTGGCACCCCTACATGCTCAACCCCACCCAGCCTGCCGGCGTGCGCTGGGCCGATTACGCCGTGCAACGTTTTGGCGGGGCTGCCAAAGCCAAAGAAATCTTTGGGCATGTCACCAACGTGGCCGCCAGCGAAGGTATCACTTTTGATTATGACAACGTGGCCACCGCCGCCAATACCCGCGACTGCCACCGCCTGCTGCTACTCGCCAGCGAATACGAACAGACCTGGCCGCTGGCGACCGCGCTCTACAACGCCTACTTCCGCGATGGCGTCGACCTCAACGACCAACAAGCCTTGACCAGCCTAGCCGTCGGTGCCGGCTTACCCGCCGACCGCGTGGCTGCCACGCTGGCCAGCGACGACTATAGCGCCGACGTCGATCAATCGATGGCCACCGCTCAGCGCCTCAACATCAGCGGCGTGCCCTTTTTTATTTTTAATCAGCGCTTTGCCGTATCGGGGGCCCAACCCACCGAAATTATGCTCAAGGCCTTGGATGCCGCTAGTGGGGCTATAGACATCCAGTCGTAGCACTTAATCCGTACTACATGATGAAAAAGAAAATATTCTCGTCGAGGAAATTTCATCATGCAATCAATTACCCCTCTCGCCCAAACCACCCTGCCCACCCGCCACGGTGTCTTCCAGTTGGCCGTATTTGCTGGTGACAACGTGGTGTTGTGGGTCGGCGATATTACCACTCAGCCCCCGCTCATCCGGTTGCACTCCGAGTGTTTGACTGGTGACGTGTTTGGCTCACAAAAATGTGACTGTGGCGAGCAACTCGAGGCCGCCCTACAACGCATCCACGCCGATGGCTGTGGCATGCTGTTGTACCTGCGCCAAGAAGGGCGCGGGATTGGCCTGGTCAACAAAATCAAAGCCTATGCCTTGCAAGAAACCGGCCTCGACACCGTCGATGCCAACCGCGCCCTCGGGCTCCCCGACGACATGCGCGATTATACGCTGGCCCTGCAGATGCTCCAGTACTTTGGGGTAACGCACGTGCGCCTACTCACCAACAACCCTAGCAAAATCAATGCGTTGACCAGCAACGGCATTCAGGTGGTCAGCCGCGAAGCGATTCAAATGGTGGCGAATAGTGTCAACCACGACTACATGCAAACCAAAAAAACACGCATGGGGCATTTGTTGACCGACGAACTCCCCTAAATCACGTAGTCACGCACCGGGTACTCGGTCAAGCGCGAGTCAAACGCCAGCGCAAAGGCTTCGAGCCACGCAAAAGCCGTATTTTGCCAGCGGGGCAAAAAATTGCGGCGGGTCATGACTTTTTCCCAAGCATAATAAATCGCTAAATCATCCCCCCCGAGGTATTCGATTTTCCACGCTAATTGGGCGATATCATCGACGGCGACGAGGTGGCCAGCTCTGCCCACAATCGCAGCCACGGTAGGAATGTTGTAGCCAATCACCGGCATCCCCGCCCAAATCGCTTCGGCGAAGGCCATGCCGTAGCCTTCGAAGCGTGACGGCAAAATCATGAAGCGGTTTTCGGCATAGGCTTGGCGCAATTGGGCATCGCTGACGCTGTCGAGCACCTCGATGGTATAGCCCTTGGCGCGCAAGTCGTTGATTTGCTGCCAGATTTGGGCGGTATAGGCGGGGTCGGCGGTGGTTTCACCATAAAACCGCAGTGTCATGGTGCGAAAGCCGCCGATTTCCCACGCCCGCAACACGGCGTCGATGCCCTTGCGGGGAATCCACTGTGCCACACACATGGCGGCGTTGTCGTCGAGGACGTAGCTCATCGGGCGATGAATAGGGATGCCCAAGCGATCGCAGCCCGGGTTGGCCACCACGATTTGATTGCCTTCTACGTAGCGCTCCAGCAAGCGGGCGCGCCCTTCGCGACTGACGGCAATACAGACGTGCGCCGATTCAATTAATAGTTGCTCGATAGCATCTTCTGCGCCACCAGTGGCCAGCGACGGCAGCTCGTGTACCATGGCAATCACTTTGGTTTTGGTGCACCAGTGGCTAACATAGGGTGCCACCGCAATCCGCGCCAATGCGTCAATCATGATGATGTCGTAATCGCTGGGGTTGAGGGTGATGACCGCGGCGCGCTGGGCGGCGGCATCAGCCTCTGACACGATGATTTCGCTGATTGGTACCTCCATTTGCGCCAAAATCGCATAGACCTGTTTGTGGTAGAGGTAACCACCGGTCAGGCGATTGGGGTTGCCCACGGTAATCATGACGATCTTCATGGCACCAGCTCCTTGGTGATGGCCGCCCAGGCTTGGGGCGATTCCCAGACGGCGACCCGCAACTGGGTCAATCCGCGCTGGTGCAACACGCTGGCTAATTCGGCCCAAATAAAATCAGCGACTACCTCGGCAGTGGTGTTGCGGCCAATCAGTCCCGGCACCTCGTCGAGGTTTTGGTAGTGCAAACGCCCCACCACATCGCCGAGACGGGCCTGGATTAGGCTGATATCAACCAGCGTGCCGTCAGCGGCCAGAGTTGCCCCCTGCACACTCACTTCGACGCGGTAGGTGTGGCCATGCATGCGCTGTGCCGGTCCAAAATCGCCGACGAGGCGATGGGCGGCTTCAAATTGGGCGACGACGCCTATTTCAAACATCACGATTCCTTTCTGCATAATCCAATACCACTTGAATGACATCGGCACCACCCCCATCCACCAACGCATAGGCCTGGGCTGCGTCGCTGAAGTGATACTGGTGGCTAATTAATATATCTGCCGGAAATTGTGCCAACAGGCGCCACACCACATCCATGCGCCGGGCATAATCCCAGCGGGGCAGCAAATCGGGCGCCAAATGCCCTACTTGCGAGGCGCGCAAGCGGATGCGACTACGGTGAAAGTGGCTACCCAAATCGAGGGTCACTGCTTTGGTGCCGTACCACGACGCCACCACCACCTGTGCCTCAAAGCCGGCCACGGCCACGGCACCCGCCAGCGCCGCCGGATTGCCACTAACCTCGACCACACCGTCGGCGCCGCGCCCTTGACTGGCCACCGCCACCACGGCGGCTGCATCGCTGGGGGCACAGACGACAGCGGCGCCCAGTTGCTGGGCGAGCGCGCGGCGTAGCGGTACCGGATCGACGCCAATCACACTGGTGAGTTGTTGGCGGGCCAACAGCCACGTCACCAACAAGCCCACCACCCCCAGCCCCACCACCACCACCACATCGCCGAGGGCCGGGCGTAGGTCGTGGACGATGTTGATGGCGGTTTCCATGTTGGCCGCAAACACCGCCGTGCTAGGAGCGATGCCGGCGGGGATACGCTTGGCTTGGGCAGCCGGCACCTGCAGATGGGTCTGGTGGGGGTGCAACACAAACACCTGATCGCCTACTTGATGACTACTGACTGCCGCGCCACAGGCCGTGACCTCGCCCACCAGCGCATAGCCGTATTTGATGGGGAAGCCGAAGCTACCGGCCAAAGTGGGCAAATCGAGTGCCAAATCTGGCGGCACTTGACCACGATAGACCAGCATTTCGGTGCCATGACTGATAGCCGAATGCAGTGCGGTAATTGCGACGGCGTCAGCGGCAAGGGTGGGTAATTCTTCGGCACGCACCGTAATTTGGCGCATCCCGGTCATCCAAATTGCCTGGGCATCAGCGGGCATAGCGCACCTCGGCTTCGATCCAGATATCAGCACCACACGGGGTATACACCGGATTATGTAACGGTAACGCCTGGGCCATACTATTAATCCCGATATCACCAAACACTGCCACCCCAGTCCCCAGTAATTT
Organism: Roseiflexaceae bacterium UBA965; assembly: GCA_002292925.1. GTDB lineage: Bacteria > Chloroflexota > Chloroflexia > Chloroflexales > Roseiflexaceae > UBA965. The sequence goes on from DBCF01000047.1 coordinate 4,262, forward strand.
GGGCGCCACCGTGATGGCGACGCGGTCAATTAGTTGAGCTGTCAGCATGCTGGTAATCAGCCGGCTGCCCCCTTCGAGCATCACCGAGGTGATGCCACGTTGTGACAACATCTGCAATGTCGCCAGCAAATCGAGGTGCTGATTGGCATCTTCGGGCACGGCAATCAATGTGGCGCCCGTCGCGCGCAGGGTGTCACGTTGGGCCAGCGGAGCATTTTCGGCACAGACAATCCATGTCCCCACCCCGGCCCCATCACGGAGCACAGCCGCAGTGGGGGGCGTACGCAACGTGCGATCAATCACCACCCGTAGCGGGTCACGCCCGGTGGCGAGGCGCACCGTCAGGCGCGGGTCGTCGTGGAGTACCGTGCCAATCCCCACCATGATGGCATCGTGGCTGGCCCGGAGCTGGTGGGTGCGGGCCAACGACTCGGCGCCACTAATCCAGCGTGACGAGCCATCGCGGGCCGCAATCCGGCCATCGAGGGTTTGGGCGTAAGCCAGGGTGACTGTCGGACGTATCATCGCCGGCGCTCGATAATCACGGTTGAGCCCTTGAGTACGGTGTCACCCAAACGCACAAATGGTTTGTGCACCTGGACTTCGACCCACTGCACGGCCGGTTCCGCAGCCAAAATCTGCAGGGCGATGCGTTCGGCCACCGCCTCGGTTAATTTGAGGGGCGGACCAGTCACCACCGCACGGGCGATATCGTGGAAGCGCGAATAATCGACACCCAACGTCAAGTCATCGGCAGTCGCCGCAGCCTGCAAATCGAGACCGACGGTGACCGTGACTTCAAAGCGTTGACCGAGGGTGGTTTCTTCGGGGCGCGTGCCGTGATAGCCAAAAAACTGCATGCCCGACAAGACAATCCGGTCCATCATTCTGCTCCTTTCTGGGCGGCAATGCCATACAACAACGGGATTTTGGAGATGTGGGGCGGGGCCACCATACGGCGCTGGTCGCTAGGCACCATATCGGCAAACGGTTTTTCGCCATTACAAAACAAATACTCTTCGAGGCACATGATGGTGAGTCCGGCCTGCGCCAACGCCGTCACTACTTCTCCTACGCTCCATTGAAACAAATGGCACGGCTCGGGATTGACGAATGCAGCCACACCAGGAGCATACCCTGACGGCGTCAATCCGCCCCCCGACCCCGCCACGTAATCGTCGATGCCGTGCAAGTCGAGTTGGCGGCCACCGTGGGGGTAATCGCGGTGCAACTGCCATTGGCCGTCAAACATGTTGGAGGTGGGGTGAAACTCCATCAGCACAAATCGCCCTCCTGGCGCCAGCACCCGTGCCACGCCCTGGGCCCAGGTAGTCAAATCGTTGAGCCAGCACAGTACGCCATAGCCGCAATAGACGCGGTCGTAGCGGCTGGCGGTGGTGGCCAGCCAATCGTAGACGTCAGATTGGATGAAGGTGGCAGCTATCCCGCTGTCGTGCGCCCAGGTTTGGGCTTGGGCAATCGCCACCCCACTAATATCGACGCCCGTCACGTGGGCGCCACGATTAGCGAGGCTCAGGGTGTCGAGTCCGGCATTACAGAGTAGATGTACGAGGGTTCGGCCGGTAATATCGCCCAGCAAGGCTTGTTCTTCGGCAAACAGGGAACTGCCGCCAGCCCGCAAAAAACCAGGTACGTCGTGGTGATGGCTGACGTGGGCCGGTACGACGGCGTCCCACGAGCGTTGGTTTTGCTGGCGAATCGTTTGACTGTCCATAAAAAATACTTTCTATCTGACCTTTGCGCGGTAAAAAATAATGCGAAGCGGCGCTGACAACCATTGGTTGTCTTTTGATATAGTAAAACAACATATATTACTAGCATGATACAATAATTACACAGCACACTCTCATTCCCACGCAAAGGAGCTCGGAATGTCACTTACTCCCCAAGCCCTCCAAGCCAATCGCGAACAATTCGACCGCGAAGGGTATACCGTCGTGCGCGGCGTGTTTAGCCCAATGGAAATCGCTGAATTCGTCAGTCACTACATGGAAATGCGCCGCCAAGGCGCCCACGATGGCGATTTTGCTGGCGTGCCGATTGGTGGCGACGACAACATCCCCGACCCACTCCAGCAATACCCCCGCATGATCCACATGCACCGCTGGGACGGCAAAAGCCTCAACTGGATGCTCGATGATCGCATCAACACCATCATGACGGCCCTACTCGACAAATCCCCCTATGCCGTGCAAACCATGCTCTACTTCAAGCCACCAGGCGCCCGCGGCCAAGGCCTGCACCAAGACCAATACTACTTGCGCGTCCAGCCAGGCACCTGTATGGCGGCGTGGTTGCCCCTCGACGACTGCGACGAAGCCAACGGCTGTATGCAGGTCGTCCCGGGCAGTCATTTGTTGCCGTTGCTCTGCACGGTGCCGTCAGACACCACCCAGAGCTTTACCGATGTGATGGTGCCGGTGCCTGAAGGGATGCAAGTCAAACCGGTCATCATGAAGGCCGGCGACATGTTCTTTTTCAATGGCCAAATGATCCACGGCAGCTACCCCAACACCAGTAGCGACCGCTTCCGCCGTTCACTCATCGGCCACTACATCGTGGGTGATGCCGAAAAAGTCGCCAAATACTACCACCCCGTGCTGCGCATGGACGGCAGTGAAGTCGAGCTGGGCATCAGCAAATCAGGTGGGCAGTGTGGCGTGTGGGTCGAGCGTGACGGCAAAACCGTCATCGAAATGCGCGACAACAAAACCAAATCGCTCTTTACCGAAGATCCCCCGTTAATCGCCTAATTACCACGGAGACAACGATGTCAGATACACTAAGCGAACCAATAGCCCAGTCGACATTGCACTGGTACCGCGTGCCACTGCCCCGCGAGGTCTTGGCCGAATTAAATCAACGGAGCGATGCCTGGGGCTTTGCCCAGACGCTTGGGCATTTGGGGATTATTGCTGCCACGGGAGCATTGTCGTGGTATGCCAGCGTCCACTTTACGTGGCCATTGTTGCTGGCCTGCTTGTTTTTGCATGGCACCGTGTATGCATTTTTGCTCAACGCCTTCCACGAGTTTTGTCATAATACGGTGTTCAAAACCCGGGCGCTCAATCGGTTTTTCTTGTTGTTTGTGAGCTTTATCGGTGGTCTCAATCACGTCTACTTTTGGGCCAGCCATCAAGAACACCACAAATACACCTTGCATCAACCAGACGACATGGAAGTGATTTTGCCGGTCGAAATCACCCTCAAAAGCTTCCTCACCACGGCCATCATCAATCCCCAAGGGGTGTTTGAGCGTTACAAAAGCTGGATCCTGCTGAGCCTCGGCCAATTCGAAAACGATTGGCAACGCACGCTCTTCCCCGACAACAAACCGGCCCGGCGCCGTGAAATGACCAACTGGGCTCGGATTTTGTTGGTGGGACATACGTTGATTATCGCCCAAGCCTTTGTGACGGGCTGGTGGATGTTGCCGGTGCTGATTACCTTTGCGCCGTTTTATGGTGGCGTGTTGCTCTTTTTGTGCAACAACACCCAACATGTCGGGCTCCAAGACGAAGTCGAAGACTATCGCTTGTGCACCCGTACGATTTACCTCAACCCCATCGTGCAGTTTTTGTACTGGCACATGAATTACCACATCGAGCATCACATGTATGCCGGCGTGCCGTGCTACAAACTACAACGCATGCACCAGGCCATCAAACACGAATTGCCCTATACCCCCAATGGCTTGTACGAAACGTGGCGCATTATCATCGGCATCATGCGCCGCCAAAAAGTCGAGCCCACCTATGAATTTGTGCCAGATTTGCCCAATCTCGCGCATAACTAAAGGCAACGCCCATGTTGACTGCATTTACCATGATTCAAGCCCGCCCCGACGCCATCAAACGCGTCGCCCAAGCTATCGCGAGCCTGCCCCACGTCAGCGAAGTCTATAGCGTCACCGGCGAATGGGATATCATCGCGATTGTGCGCTTGCAAGACTACGAACAACTCGCCGAGGTCATCCCCGACGAGATTTCGCAAATCGATGGCATCACCAAAACCAGCACCGTCCTAGCATTCCGGCGCTTCTCGCCCAACGACCTCGAAGCCGCGTGGAGCGTAGGGATCGAATAAGCCCACCAAAAAACCGCGTTCCGCTCAGTAATATGAGTGGAACGCGGTTTTTTGTGTGTGGACGTTACTCTTCGACAGCGCCAAATTCATAGACGTTGGAGAGCGTCATCTGATTGCTGGCCCAGCGATAAGTGACATAGCCGATCGAGGCGAGCAACAAGGCGACGGCGCTGACGATTGAACTGACCTTAAAAAATGTTCGCATGATAGATTCCCTCCCAATAACTTTTTCTCTCCCTGCCTAGACGCTCCCACACGAATGATAGTTGCACAGATTTACCCAAATGATTTTTTATGGTATATTTAAATTACTACATATTATAGTATTAACGAGATCACGTCATGCACAACACCCACAGTGATTGGTTTTTATCGAGTGTGATTGGCTTGTGTTTCGGGATTGTGGTGATTGTGGTGGTGTTGGCGATTGGCTAAAAACGTATAGCCGATCATAATGCTCCAAATAGCGAGGGCACTGGCTGCCACAATCGTCAATGTTGCAGCCTCGGTGACGATGGGAGTGAGTGGGCTAGTGAGTGCGCTAGCAAGGCCGACGTTTTGGGCACCGAGCAGCCCAATCAACAGCCAGCGCCAAGCCCAGCGCCGCCCCCACACCACCCCAAAGTGGGGTTGCAGTATCATACTCAGCAGGCTGACGGATTCACCTGCCACAATCACCGCCAATACGAAATCAGATTGGGGCGTGATAATCACCCATTGGATCAGGCTGGCGAGGGTCAGCAGACTAAGGTAGCGGGTCCAGGCTGGCAGGGGTGCAAGGATGCGCAGTAACACAACCCGGAGCACCACTTCTTCGGCCAGACACCAGGCAGCCAGTGGCAACAAAAAAATTACGGCGTTAATAACTCCATTGAAATAAAACTGCTGGGCGATGGTGAATTGGCCAAACCAATAGGGTGGCAGCAGCGCCAGCCCAATCACCGCCAGCGCCTCAAAAAAGACCCGCCCCACATCACGCCAACGCCACGTAGGCCATTCACGGCGGTAGATTGCCCACACCATCAGCGCCGCCATGCTCAATTCGAGGGCGGTGGTGGTAGCGGTGGTCCATGGCCAATCGACGGGGAATAGTTGGAGCAGGCGGCTTTGGGCCAACACCAAAGTCGTCACCACCACTGTGGCCGGCAATATGAGCACCGCAACGATGAATTGACCCCAAACGATTTGTTTCGACATCGCGGCATTTCCTTGGTAGCAACAACACCGTCGTATTATGCCATATGACGTATGAAGTATGAAGCTGGAAGGAGGAAGTGTTCCCACCCCAGCGTCATTCCATGCCGGGTGCTGGCACCCGTTAGCGTGGAATCTCTCTGCATGGCACTAGACCATGCTGGTCGTAAGGGCGAATCA
>DBCF01000149.1:0-40394 GCA_002292925.1 Roseiflexaceae bacterium UBA965
CGTGGCGGCCATGTAACCCTTCCCGGCGTTGACGCCGCCTGCTTGCGATGCCGTAATCACACAATCCCCGGCAGCCACAATCGTCACTACATTCCCGGTCACCGTACAGACACTTTCCGTGGTGCTCGCATAACTCACTGGCAAGCCCGATGTGGCCTTCCCCGATAATGTAAACGGCGCCCCACCTGCGAATTTCTCTGCAACCGCAGGTACAGTAATTGTTTGTGGTCCTGCAATGATTATTGCTTTGGTGACTGCTACTGCCGCCACGTACGTCAACTCACCGCTGTCACCACCCGGTTGCGTCGCCGTCACACTACACGTCCCTGGTCCGACCACATGGACTTTGTTTTCTACAATCGTACACACCGTTGGGGTCGTACTCGTATAGGTGACATCGAGCGTTGATGACGCCGTGGCACCCGGATCAAAGTCCGCCGAGTTGATATCTTTGTCGGTTGGTGCCACAAAGGTAATGGTCTGGGTATCTTTGATCTTGATGGTTGCGGTCACATCGGTCGCCGCCACATAGGTCTTGCCGATAATCGTACCACCTGCTTGTGATGCCGTAATCACACAATTACCCGCATCGACAATCGTGACCATTTTCCCTGTCACCGTACAAACGCTAGGGCTTTGTGTCGTATAGGTAATTGGTAACCCCACTGATGAGGTTGCCGCTAGTGCAAATGCCACCCCACCCTTGATTTTGTCGGCAATTGCAGGGAAATTAATCGTCTGAATCCCCTTGACATTAAAGCTCTGTGTCACCGGCAATGCCGCCACGTACGTCAACTCACCGCTATTACCACCTGGTTGCGTCGCCGTCACACTACAGGTCCCGGCGGCAACCAAATGGACTTTGCCTTCGACAATCGTACACACCGCAAGAGTCGTACTCGTATAGGTGACCGGCAATGTCGATGATGCCGTGGCACTCGGATCGAAATCGGCATCGGTCACTACCGCATCAGCCGGCTTGGCAAAGGTTATCGTCTGCTTGGCCTTGACTTTAAACGTATTGACTACATCAGTAGCCGCTGTGTACGTTTTACCTGCAATAGTGCCCCCAGCTTGGGATGCGGTAATACTACAAGTACCCGAGGCCACAATCGTGACCAATCGCCCCGTAACCGTACAGACAGATTCAGGGCTGGCCGTATAGGTCAATGGCAAACCAACCGAAGAATTTATCGTTGGTAAAGTAAACGCTACGTCACCTTCGATTTTGTCGGCAATTGCCGGGAAGGTAATAAACTGCCCCGATGGGGTGGGAGTGGCCGTATTTGTTTTGGTTAAAGTCGGTGTCTTAGTTAAAGTCGGTGTATTAGTATTTGTTGGTGTATTGGTGGCTGTTCTGGTTGGTGTATTTGTTGGTGTGTTGGTTTTTGTAGCAGTAGGCGTACTTGATTTAGTCGGCGTACTTGATTTGGTCGGTGTGGGTGAAAAATTAGTAATCACTACTGACTTCGTTACCGATTCAGCAGACGCCCAGGTGGTGCCATTGGTATCATCACCACCCGGTTGTAATGCAGTAAGGGTACAAGTCCCTGCCGCCAAAATAGTCAATACATTGCCGCTCACCGTACATATTGACGATGTACTCGACGTATAGGTAATGGGAAGCCCGGTGAGAGCAGAATTCAATGTGGACTTGGACTTCGCATTCAATGTAACTGGCGAGTCGGTTTTGTTATAGGTACTTGCTAATGGGAAGTCAATCGTCTGTGGATTACCAACTGAAATATTGTCGACCCAGAATGATGCACCCGACTTGCGACCACCCGTCCGGTCAAATGTACCATTCACAAAAATAAAGCGATATGTGTTTGCCGTAGCTGGAATGGTAAATGATTCATATTGCCAACCAGTAACAGCAAAACCCGTCGTCTCAATTACCGGGTATTGCGTACACGTCGTTGTATTAAGCAGATACCCCATCACTGCAAAGTCATCGGCGCCCGCAGCCGAATACCAATCCAGCGTGACAACTTGTCCTTGCGTCGCACCAAATACATCACTGACAATGGCCGGACCATGCAATACGTGGTACCCAGTGCCACGCCAGTGAGAACCAATCTGCATGAAAATAGCCTTCGTACCTGCAGTAATTGCTGGACCACCCGTAACCGATGTGACAATAGCCGCTTTTGATGAATACGTACTATTGATGGCTGCCTGGTCATTGGTTGGCTTTACTTCTGTAGTACCATTGACTACCGAGTTAAATACCGGTACGATACCGTATTTCGGATCACGTGTCCAAATCTTCGCATAATCAGTAAAATCTTGGGTGACACATCCACCAAGGGATGTCACACCCATATTGATGAAATCATTTGTCTGGCCAGGAAAGACCGTAGTAGACGCGCTTGCATTAGTTGACGCATCAGCAATATCACCCGTTTTATTATTGCCGTTATATACGGTCCAACTCGTCAAGCCATTTTCAAAGCTTCCATTCTGGAATTTCGCAGCAACTTGTGGTTCACTAATTGAGGGATTGGCTGTCGCATTACCACCAATTTGTGTAGGTGTCTGCGTTGGCGTTACCGTCTCTGTCGGCGCACTTACACCTAGGTCGGCAAACACTTGCTGGTTCGATGACGTTAGTACCGTCATCATTACTAGTAGTACCCGAAGAAATCGCTTCATCGACATGGCCTCTTTCGTGTCACCATATACTAAAAATCACGCACGCACGGAGCATACGACTACATACACATGCGTATTATATGTAAATCATAAACGCAATGTCAACAAGTTTTTTAATTTAATTACAATTTAATTACAGTTAATAATTGTGTGTTTTTATATATTTTTTATTGATTATTATCAAAAAACTAATGTAATTATATGTTTTTTACAACTTAAAAGTATATTTTTTAATAAATAAATTATATTTTTATTGAACACTCGTGTTATTTTGTAAAATTATCTAAAATACAGTTTACAACACACCAAAACCGTATTTAAAGAACACCAGATTACGATGAGTCTACCCGCGTGTTATATCTCTGCGATAGGGTGTACCTACGCATGATTCAAGTCATAAAGTGCAACACGACATCACTTACCCGCGGAGCGCGACCCCACCATCAACGGGCAATATCACCCCCGTAATAAACGGTGCAGCCGCCAAAAAAAGCACTGCTTCAGCAATATCACGCGCCGAGCCATGGGTTTGTAGGGGAATGTGTTGGGTGGCTTGGCGAATACGCGCCTCATCCCATTCTTCGGGAAGCAGTGCGAGGCCCGGCGCCACGCCATTGACCCGCACCGCCGGCGCAAGCTCTTTGGCAAGCGCCATCGTCATCGTAACAAGGGCCCCTTTGCTGGCCAAATAGGGCGTATAGTTGCGCCACGGCCGATAGACACCCGCATCGCAGATATTGATGACGGCACCACGGGTCTGGGTCAGCACGGGCTTCGCCTGCTGGATGGTGGTAAAGGCGGCGGTCACATTGAGGGTCAGTAATTCGTGCCAATCAGTGGCGGTTACCTGCCCGATGGGGGTGGCACGCCACATCCCTGCATTGTTGACCAGCACATCGAGAGTGCCATAGTGGGCGATGGTGGCATCGATAAAGGCTTCAGGGCAACCAGGCTGAGTGAAATCACCCTGCCAGGCCCAGACCTGTGCGCCTGTGGCGGTTAATTCGGCTACCAAGACCAAGGCCGCAGCCTGCGAACGGTGATACTGCAAAGCCACCCGCATCCCTGCCTGAGCAGCGAGGCGCACAATGGCGGCACCCAAGCGCTGGCCTCCTCCCGTCACGGCAATCACTTTGCCCTGTAATCGATCACTCCCTAGCATTTTTTGTCCTTCTGGCACTTATATATCCACAATCCCATTGTCAACGATAATCGTCATCACTCACCGAGGATAGCAGGAAATTACACCGCTCATTTTGATTATGCCATGACAACTTCACCGAATCGGCTTATATTTACACAATGCATTAACCAAACATCGCCGATAAATTAATCATATGCTGGCAAAAGTCACAGTACAATAGACACAATACGTGAACTGTGAGGACAACATGCCGATTCATGCCTTTATTTTTGATTTTGACGGGACAATTTTGGATACCGAATCACAAGATTTCATTGTGGTCAGTGCCATGTGGCAAGCCCACGGCGTCACACTCGACCTGGCCGAATGGCGCAAAGGCTTGGGGACGGTAGGCGGGTTTGACGGCTATGATGCCCTCGAAATCGCCACCGGCCGCCCCGTAGACCGCGCCCATTGGAAGGCGCTCAATCACGAGCGCTATATGGAGCAGTGTATGGCGCAAGCACTCCGCCCAGGGGTAGTCGAATTACTCGACTACGCCGACGCCCACAATATCACCCTCGCCGTTGGTTCGAGTGGCGACCGGGCTTGGGTCACCAAATGGCTCACCCATCACCAGCTCATCCAGCGCTTTGCCACCGTCGTCACCCGTGACGATGTGTCGCAGGTCAAACCATCACCAGAGATTTTTTTGTTGGCCGCCCAAAACATCGCCATCAATCCGGCCCAATGCCTCGTCTTTGAAGACTCCGCACATGGCGCTACCGCAGCTGCCCGCGCCGGTATGCGCTGTGTGGCGGTACCTATCCCGGCCTTGCTCGATGCCTGGATGCCCCCAGTGACGATACGTCTGCAGAGCCTCGCCGATCTCACCCCAGCGCAGTTGCTCACACAGGTGCAAGGCCAAGCGCCATCAGCGCCCCACACCATGTAAAAACAAATCGACGAGGGTGCGACTGAGCGTGGGTACATCGTGCCCACGCGCTTGGGTCAACGAAAAAGGATAGAGCAAGCCCAGCAACGCCCAGGTGGCGGCCTGCACATCCATCACTCTAATCTGACCACTGGCTTGACCTGCCCGCAACACCGCCCGGATACATTCGATGAATTCACGTTCGTAGCGCATACCAAATTGTTTGCGCTCTACCTCACCCAAATGTTGCAATTCAAACATGGCGAGGCGCATAGCGGCCCGTTGTACCGCATCGAGCCCAAGTAAGCCTTGCACCATGGCAAGTAGTTGTTGTTCGGTGTCGGTGTGCGCTTTGGCACCAGCCTGCATGATTTGAATTAACTGCGTGAGCGAATGCTCCATAATCGCTAGTAACAGCGCTTCTTTGTCAGCAAAATAATAATAAATTGCCGCTTTTGATGCACCTACCGCCTCGGCAATTTCACGCATAGAGACAGCATGATAACCCGAGGCGACGAACCGTGTCGCCGCCTCGGTCATGATTTTTTCACGTAAATCGATGGTCATTAGAACCCGCGGAAGAGGGGGCGGACGTTAACACCGCTCCATGGAATCGATGCCATAATCAGTACAAATGCAATGGTGAAAAAAATCGCTGCGGCGCGGTGTTTGGCTTTGTCGTCGGCACCCTTGCGAATCCGCCCTGAACCGATATGCACCAAGGCCACCGCAATCAACATCATCGTCATGTGCTCAACCGCCCAATAACGGATGGCACTGTCTTTCATGGCCGCCCCAAAATCACTGAAGGCTTTGAGGGTAATGGGGCTCAAGGCACCATACAAAATCAAGCCAATCACCAACTGAATGCTGGTGGTATTGACAAACCATGAGGCAAAACGGGCTTTGGTGGTAGTCCAGGCTACACTACCCGACCACCCCTGCCAGGCCGTAACAATCGCGAGTACTGCGGTAATCAATACAGCCCAGCGCGTCAATGAATGAATCGTCAAAAAAATACTATATGCGGTCATTACTACCCTTCCAAATCACTATACGCTACACCATCATCAATATTATAATCGGAATTGCGTTACGCCGGTGCTGATTCCGGCGCCGTTTGCACCCGAGGGTGCAACCAAATCCCTACCACCAACAAGGCCAGCATCACCCCAGCCGTCACCACCATCGCCAACGCATAGCCCGCTGTCGTGTCTACTTGACTCACCGCGACGGCTCCCATCAAGGCGGCACCAATCATCTGCCCGACACTAATCACAATGGTCAAAATCGCTTGGGCCGGCGCGCGCTGGCTGGGCTCAGTCTCACCAAGCATCATATAGCGCAACGACGCCCCCAGTAACACCGCAATCCCAAAGCCAAACAACACCGAAAACAAATAGTACATGGTCATGTCACGGGGCATTACCCCCAGCACCAACAACCCAGCGGCCATCAACGCCACGCCCCCTAGCACCACCGGCTTGGCGCCTTGTTTGTCGAGCACTCGCCCCGACAACGGCGACGCCACCGCCATAGCCAGTACCAACGGGATGAGTTGAAAGCTGGCGGCTGATTCATTCATCCCATGCGCACTCACCAGTAGCGACGGCAAGTACAACGTCACCGCCTCGGCCATCCCCGCCCCAAAGGCAAACGCCAAAATCACGATGACCTGCCGACGGTCAAACAACGCCATTTGCACCACCGGGTCGGCGGCCCGCCGTTCGGCCCAGACAAACACCGGCAACAACACAATCACCGCCGCAATCATGCCAATCATGGCGGTGCTCAAGCTACCACCTTGTTTGACGAGATCACCGACCCCTTGCAGTACTAAGGCACTCAAAATCAAAATCGTACTGAGCACGATGCTCCCCAGCCAGTCAAACGCGCCACCGGCATTACCACCACCGGTCGGCAACAAGCGCACACCCAATCCGATAATCAAGAGCATGATGGGGACATTGACCCAAAACAACCATTGCCAGCCAAACAACAACAACACGCCACCGATAATGGGTCCCAACAAAAAGGCAATCCCAAACACGGCGCCAATCATTCCCAGCGCTCGCCCCCGTTGCTCGACGGGGAAGACGTCGCCGACCACTGCAGTCGCCACCGGGAAGATGCCACCAGCCCCAAAACCTTGGATGGCCCGCCCAATCAACAACATCGTGACATCGACCGCTGTGGCCACGATAATCGAACCAATCCCAAACAGCACCACACTCGCCAAAAAACTGGTGCGCCGTCCAAAGCGATCAGAGGCCTTGGCCAATAACGGTGATGCGACCAAGTTAGCCACGATGTATATCCCAAAAATCCACGACGCCGTCGCCACATCCATGCCGAATTGCGCCCGGATGGCAGGCAATGCCGGACCCGTCACGGCAATGTCGAGGGCTGCCATCAGCACCCCGATAAACAACACCAACAAAAGTCGATTGCGTTCACGATCACTCATACCATACCCACTTTCCCTTACTTACCGACCGGTCAGTTAATTATACGTCAAAAAACCTCTGCCAGGCGGTATGCCTAGCAGAGGTGCACCGGCCGCTCACGCGTTGGTGAATTAGCGCGTCAAGGCTTCAGGGTTGAGGCCTTGGAGTGCTGGCAAGACAAAGCGCCCATCTTTGCGGATCAAGACCTCATCGAACCAGATTTCGCCACCACCCACGGCGGCATCTTGGCGGCAGACGATATCCCAGTGGATTTGGCTATTGTTGCCGTTGGAGGCTTCTTTGTAGCATTGGCCGGGAGTCAAGTGGAACGAGCCGGCGATTTTTTCATCAAACAACGTATCACGCATGGGATTGGTGATATAGGGGTTGACACCCAACGACCATTCACCGAGGTAGCGGGCGCCGGCATCGACGTCGAGGATTTCGTTGAGCTTGGCGGTATTGGCACCTGCTTGGGCATCGACGATTTTGCCTTGGCTGAATTCAAAGCGCACATTGGTAAACAACGTCCCGCGATAGAGTGACTCACAATTATATGAAACCACCCCTTCAGCCGAATCAATCACCGGGCAAGTATAAATCTCGCCATCGGGGATATTGCGCTCACCAAAGCACGGCACCACCCCCACACCCTTGATACTAAAGCGCAAATCAGTGCCGGGGCCTTTGATGTGGACGCGGTCGGTTTGGAGCATCAGCTCTTTGAGGGGCTCCATGGCGTGTTGCATGGCCACATAATCGACGCCGCTACAGACATTGAAGTAAAAATCTTCGAAGGCCTCGGTGCTCATCCCAGCGGATTGGGCCATTGAGGGCGTCGGCCAGCGCAACACCACCCATTTGGTGTGGGGGACACGCACGGCGGAGTGGACGTGGTTCCACCAATATTTTTCATAAAGCTCCGTGCGGTCACGGGGCACATCGCCCATTTCGGTGGTGTTGTGGGAGCCACGCATCCCCACATAGCACTGTACCGCTTCCATGCGGGCCCGTTCGACGGCGCCAATGGTTTGCATTTGTTCCACGGTTGCCACTTGATAGAGTGCGCGGAGCACGGGTTGGCTATAGGTGCTGACGAGGGGGTGGCCACCGGCAGCGGCAACGGCACGAATCAAGGCAACGGTCATTTCGGTGGGGATGTCGAAGCTTTCGATCAGCACTTTTTCGTCGGGGGCGACACGCATCGAGTGCTGCACCAACAATTGCGCCAATTTACCAATCCGCGGGTCTTGCATATGGGCATCCTTTTTTGTCAAAACGAATCATAGCGCTATTGTAATACCATAAGGGCGAATAGCGGCGAATGAATTCGCTGGCTTGATTCGCCCCTACTACGGTGCCACGATATGTACCATAAGGGCGAATAGCGGCGAATGAATTCGCCGGCTTGATTCGCCCCTACTAATATTCACCTACAGATTGACAAATTTTTTATAAATTATATAATTCTGGATAACCACACCACAAAGGGGTATATAAGTACGACATGAGTGACACGCCATTTACCATTACCGACAGAGTCTTGACTCATCTGCGTACGCGGATTTTGAACGGCACTATTACCCCAGGGGAGCGGATTGATCAAGCAGCGGTGGCACGGCAATTCGGGGTGAGCTTAGTGCCGGTACGTGAAGCATTAGCACGCTTGCAATCAAGTGGGTTAGTGCATATCGTGCCGCATCGTGGCGTATTTGTGGAGCCGATTTCGCTGAGCGAAATGATCGACATTTATTACATGCGCGAAGTCCTCGAAGAGCAAGCAGCCCAGCTCGCTGCCAAAAACATGACCGATGCTACCATAGGTGCGTTGGAATCATTAATTGGTCAGATTGATATTGATATTCGCAATCATGCCCCCGATGTGTTTTTGCAACACACCCGAGAATTTCACTTCACGCTCTATCACGCCACGCAACGGCGCAATCTCATCCGCATCATCCAACAATTGTGGGATCAAAGTGATTGTTACCGCCGACTCCAGATTGATTTGATTCCCGAGCGTTATCACGAATCACAATTCGAAAACCGGGCGATGTTGGCAGCCTGTCGGCGACGCGACGGCGATTCGTTGGCACTGATGGTACGCTACCGCATCCATCAAACCACTGTCGGGTTGCGCGAACGCCTCGAGCTCCATCATGCAGGCAATCAAATCTCCCAATAACACCCCTCTATTTACCCGAGTGGACTAATCTACAAAGAGGTAGCAACAATGACAACAACACTCCGTGGGATTGCCTGGAATCATACCCGTGGTTATTTGCCGATGGTAGCCACCGCCCAACGCTTCCAAGAACTGCACCCCGATGTCGAAATCATCTGGGAAAAACGTTCGCTCCAAGCGTTTGCCGATCAACCCATCCAAGTACTGGCCCAAACCTTTGATTTGCTGGTCATCGACCACCCATTTGTGGGGTATGCCGCAGCCCATCCCGTGCTTGTAGCACTCGACCAGCATCTCGATCAGGCCTACCTCGCAGATCAGGCTGCCCACAGCGTGGGGGCATCGTACCCCAGCTATTGGTATGACGATCATTTGTGGGCCTTGCCGATTGATGCCGCCACGCCGGTGAGTGCCTGGCGGGCTGATTTACTCAGCACGCCTCCCCAAAACTGGCAAGAACTACTCGTCCTAGCGCGTCAAGGCCACGTCGCCGTGCCGGCCATCCCCATTGATAGTTTGATGAATATGTATATGCTCTGTATTGCCCTTGGCGAAGAGCCCTTCCAAACCACAGAAATGATGGTCAGCGAAGGTATCGGCGCCCAAGCGCTGATGCACTTACGCGAACTGGTCAGTGCCTGCGACCCGATCTGCTTGACCCGCAACCCGATTGCCACCTACGAAGCACTAGCCCGTGGCGACGCTGCCTATTGCCCATTTGCCTATGGCTACACAAATTATGCCCGACCAACCTATGCCGCCCATACCCTCACGTTTGGCAATTTGGTGCATTGGGATGATGGACGGCAACTGCGATCGACATTGGGCGGCACGGGGTTGGCGATTTCGCAACAGTGCCAACACATTGATATTGCGGTGGCCTACGCCCGCATGGTGGCAGACCCCATCTGCCAAGCCAATTTATATTTCACCAGCGGTGGGCAACCAGGCCACCGTGGTGCCTGGGAATCGCCGGCAGCCAATCAACAGTGCAATGATTTTTTTCTCGATACACTGCACACACTCGACACTGCCTATCTACGACCACGCTACAACGGCTACCTGCACTTTCAAGACGAGGCCGGGCCAATTGTGCACGCATACCTGCGCCACGGTGGCGATGTGACGCCCTATGTTCAACAAATCAATGCACTGTATCGTACCTCACGCCATGCGTGATGACAGGGAGACCGGCATGTTGCCACTCGACGGATTAGTTGTCCTCGATATGAGTCAGTTTTTGGCGGGGCCGTCGTGTGCCTTACGTTTGGCCGATTTAGGGGCCCGGGTCATCAAAATCGAACGCCCCCAAGGGGGAGATTTAGGGCGCCAACTCTACATCAGCAATTTGGCACTGGACGGCGATAGCACGCTGTTTCATTCCATCAATCGCAACAAAGAAAGTTTTGCGGCTGACTTCAAAAACCCCCAAGACCACGCCGCCGTACTGTCACTCATCCGCCACGCCGATGTCATCATCCAAAACTTCCGGCCAGGTGTCATCCAACGCCTCGGGCTCGATTACGACAGCGTGGCGGCCATCAATCCCCGTATCGTCTATGGCTCGATTACCGGCTATGGCACCACCGGACCCTGGAAGGACAAACCCGGGCAAGATTTGCTCGTGCAATCATTGTCGGGCTTGACGTGGCTCAATGGTAATGCCGATCAACCACCCACGCCGTTTGGCTTGGCGGTGGCTGATTTGATGACTGGCGCCCATCTGGCCCAAGGTATTTTGGCCTGCTTGGTGCGGCGGGGTATCAAAGGCATCGGCGGGCATGTCGAAGTGAGTTTACTCGAATCGGTGCTCGACTTGCAATTTGAAGTACTCACCACCCACCTCAATGATGGCGGGCACGTACCGCAACGCAGTAGTGTCAACAACGCCCATGCCTACCTCGGCGCACCCTACGGCATTTATGCTACTGCAGACGGCTATTTGGCGTTGGCAATGGGGTCGGTCATCACCCTCGGGCAATTACTCGAATGCCCAGCCTTAGTCCAATTTGCAGATCCCCAGAGCTGGTTTAGTCAACGCGACACCATCAAATCGATACTCGTTAATCACCTGCGTACCCGCCCGACGGCAGACTGGCTGGCCCGGCTCGAACCAGCCGATTATTGGTGTGCCGACGTGCTGACGTGGCAACAATTACTCGACCACGACGCCTTCAAGGTGCTCGACATGGTGCAAACCGTACAACGTCCCAACGGCGCCAAATTACAAACCACCCGCTGCCCCATCCGCATCGATGGGCAACGCCTCACCACCCCTAAAGGGGCACCAACGATTGGGGCAGACAACGCCACCATTCGCCATGATTTTGATTTACCCAACTAAAGGAACAGTGCCATGATTATTCCTCGTTTTTTTGAAGATTATATAATCGACGAACAACGTACCTCGTTTGGACGCACCATCACCGAAAGCGATATTATCACCCATGCCGGCCAAACTGGTGACTTTTATCCCCATCATATGGACGCCGAATGGTGCAAAACCCAGCCCTTTGGGCAACGCATCGCCCATGGTACCTTAATCTTTAGTGTGGCGGTGGGGATGACCGCCGGGGCGATTAACCCCCATGCCATGTCATATGGCTACGACCGCTTGCGCTTTGTCAAACCGGTGTTTATCGGCGATACCATCACCGTTACCGCGACGATTAGCGAAAAACGTGCCCATGCCAAGCGCACTGACGTCGGCGTGTTAGTTGAACAGCTCAGCGTACGCAACCAACACAATGAGGTGGTATTGGCGTGTGAACACCTCTATTTGGTGACAAAACAGCCATGAATAATATATTTTATAAAATAATACGGTGTAATCTATTGACAAACCACATCAATCAGACTAGAATAGGGAAATTAACGATGGTTTCACCAAAATTATATATATTGTCGCACACCGCCGGTGTACATGAGGGTTCAATATGACACAACGCAACGATGCGTTTGGACTGACATATAAACCACAACTTCCTCCTCGCCATGATTATGGGATTGGTATAATCGGTTGTGGGGGGATTATGAATTATGCCCACCTCCCCGCCTACACGGCGCATCAGCTCACCATCATCGGGTGCTACGATGTCAATCCGATGGCCATGCACGAGACGGCACAGCGCCACGGCATCAGCACCACCTACCCCGATATTGCGGCATTACTTGCCGACCCACGGATTGAAATTGTCGATATCGCCGTACCCGCATGGGAGCAACGGGCGATTGCCGAGCAAGTGCTCGCAGCAGGCAAGCATATTTTGTGTCAAAAACCGCTGGCCGAGACCCTCGACGATGCGCGGGCGATTGTGGCGGCGGGGGTAGCAGCCGGGCGGCACGTGGCGGTCAATCAACAAATGCGCTGGAGCGCCGGGATTGCCGCCAGCAAAGATTTGATTGCACGCGGGTACATCGGTGAGCCTACCGACGCCCAAATCCAGGTATCAACCCGCACTCCGTGGCATATGTGGCCCTGGTTGCGTGATTCGGCGCACCTCGATGTGATGTATCACAGCATCCATTACCTCGATAGTTTGCGCTATTTGTTTGGTGATCCGGCGTTGATTACCAGTCGGCATAGTCAATACCCAGGGCAAGCCGAGCGCGCCGAAACCAAAACGGTCACCGTGCTTGATTATGCGTCACAACTGCAAGTAGTGGTGATGGTCAATCATCACGATGATTCCCAAGATGTCTACGCCACTTATCGGTTTTTGGGGAGCAAGGGAATTATCAAGGGGACAATTGGCTTGCTCTACAACTATCCCACCGGCCAACCTGACACGTTGGCGATAGGGTTGCATGGGCAACAGTTGGTTGACATTCCGCTCGAGGGATTATGGATTCCCGATGCATTCATTGGGCCAATGGCATCACTGATGGATGCGATTCAGCATGGTCATCCCCCCATCACCAGTGGGGTAGACAATATCGGCACCTTACAGCTCGTGCATGGATCATATGCGTCGGCACAGCAGGGTGTGAGTATCAATCCGCACGATTTGTAAAAAGGAGTAACAACTCGACATTGATTCCGTGGAAACGCCACAGCGATTACTCTCGGTGAACAGGGGCTTCTCATTCGATATGGTATCTACTGAGCAACGTTGCTCAGCAGCATATATGCAATGGATGTTTATCTATCACAAAGGAGTGCAGATCATGGGCAAACACGAAGAAGAGTTGGCGCGAGAATTACAACGCCGGGGCATGAGCCGCCGTGACGTCTTGCGCATCGGCTTACGTATGGGGCTTGGCGCTGCCAGCATGGGACTGCTACTGGCGGCATGTGGCCAAACGGCATCAGAACCAGCTAAAGATGCGGCTACTGATGGCGAGGCTGCGGCTGAGCCGGCATCCGAAAGTATCTTCGACATCACGGCAGGTGACACCGGGGCATGGCCCAAGAGTGCCATTGCCGAACCAGGTGACAAAATCGAAATCAGCGTAGGGCACACGTGGGATGCCGTTTTCTTTGAGCGGCAGTTGCAATTCGACAAATTGTTTATGCAACGCCACCCCAACATCACCGTCAAAGCCGAAAACACCCCTTGGGGCGAATATCGCCAAAAATACACGGCGGCAGCGGCGGGTAATGCGATGCCAGACATCCTCTACACGCAGTTTTCGTGGGCGCAAGAGACCATCCGCAGTGGCTTGTACATTGCACTCGATGACTACATCGCCAAAGAAAAAGACTTCAACCTCGGCGATTTCACCAAGCCCTCATTGGTGTCATACCAGTACGACGGCAAACTTTGGGGTATCCCGTACGATGAGGGTCCGGGTAACCTGTACTACAACAAAGATTTGTTTGATGCCGCCGGTGAAGCCTACCCCGATGATTCATGGGATCTCGAAAAATTAAAGGCTGTGGCTATCAAAATGACCAAGGGTGAAGGCCCCGACAAAATCTTTGGTTTGGGTGAATTGCCCAGCCCAGGTGATTCGTTGATGGCCCCCAACTACTTGTTCCCATTTGGGGCGCAATACTTGAGCGAACCCAAAGAAGACGAGTGCTTGATCAACAAACCCGAAGCCGTCACCGCCATGGAATGGTGGGAAGAATTGCGCGCCAAGGGGGCTGTACCCAGTCCCGCCGATTTGCAAAACGTGGCGTGGCCAGCCTTCCAGTTCGGCAAAATCGCCATGACGTTGCAAGGCTCATGGGCCACACCACCGATTCAAGCCGGTTCGAAGTTTAAGTGGGACATTGCCAAGTGGCCCAAAGGCCCCAAGGTACACGCCACCTTCTCAGCCGGTAGTGCCTACATGATTACCCGTGACAGCAAAAACGTCGATGCGGCCTGGCTCTACTTGAACGAGTACATCTCCACAGCCGGTCAGACCTACATGTGGGCCAGCACCGGTCGCGGTAGCCCGTCACGCTTGTCGGCGTGGCCAGCCTATCTCGGCTCGAAGTTTGCTCCCGCTGGCGCCAAAAACGTCGAAGAAGCCATGAGCCAAGGAATTGGTACCCACGACATCCTCGACCAACCCACCGGCCCCCGGGTAACCCAAGCCGCTGGTCCCATCTGGGATTTGGTCGTTGCTGGTCAAAAGAGTGTCAAAGATGCCTTAGATGAGATCTTTGCCGCTGTCGACCCGATTATCGCCGAAAACCGGATGTAGTTCTCTCATGCGCGTCTGTTGGTTGGGTAACTAGCCAACAGACGCGTGTTTGTGTCACAAATAATTTTTTACCACACTCTGTGGAGGATGTGCCATGACCAATGCGCAACCCACCCCCATTACCACGCCCCCCAAAGGAAAGCCAAAACTCGGTGGCATGGCCCGCAAAGAAGAACGCTCGTTTTATCTGTTTATTTTGCCGTGGATTATTGGATTTCTGCTCTTTGACGCTGGTGCGATCATTGCCTCGTTTGGGATTAGCTTCACCAATTGGTCGGCACTTAGTGCCCCAGCCTATGTGGGCACCCTCAATTACAGTCGCTTAATAGCCGATTCGGTTTTTTATAAGGCGATGGGTAATTCACTTTACTACGGCTTAGGCAGTGTTGGTTTAGGCACGATTGTTTCGTTTTTGTTGGCGTTGCTACTCAATCAAAACGTCTGGGGCATGTCATTATTTCGCACGATTTTTTATTTACCATCGGTGGTCAGTGGGATTGCCGTGGCGATTTTGTGGATTATGATTCTCCACCAAGATTTCGGGTTGATTAATTCGTTTTTGGCATGGTTTGGTATCAAAGGCCCGGGCTGGTTAGTACAACCGCAGTGGGCCATGCCGTCATTGATTTTGATGAGTTTGTGGAGCGCCGGTGGGTCAATGGTCATTTATTTGGCCGGGCTCCAAAGTGTCCCCACCCATTTATATGAGGCCGCCGAAATTGACGGCGCCGACACCTTCCAGAAATTTTGGACCGTTACCGTACCCATGATGTCACCAGTTATTTTGTACAACCTGATTGTTGGTTTCATTGCCTCGATTCAAGGCTTTGTGACGGTCTATGTCATGACCAATGGTGGCCCTGCAAACGCCACGTTAGTCTATGGATTGTATATTTACCGCACGGCATTTATCAATTTCCAAATGGGCTACGCCTCGGCACTCGCATGGGTATTGCTGGTGGTGATTATTTTGATTACGGTGGTGCAATTCATCGTGGCCCGCTACTGGGTTTATTACGAAGGCGATTTGAAATCATAAAGGTGCCGCTATGCAAACATCTGTTGTCTATCCCAAACGCCAATTAGGGATTCGTGGCCGCGCAGTCGCCGGCAAAGTTATCACCTATGCCTTATTGCTGTTGTTGTCGATTAGTTTTGTGTTGCCGTTTTTGTGGATGGTGTCGACCTCGCTCAAATTGTCGCAAGATGTATTCACCTACCCGCCCTCATTTTTTCCCAATAGCTTTGAATGGACCAACTACCCCAGAGGGTGGCGGGTATTGCCGTTTAATACCTTCCTCATCAATTCATTAATCGTCACCCTCGCCAATGTCGCCGGCAATATATTGTCGTGCTCACTGGTAGCATTTGGGTTTGCCCGCCTCAATGGACGGGGGCGGAATATATTGTTTCTGCTCCTCCTTGCCACCTTGATGATCCCGCGCGAAGTCACCATCATTCCGCGCTTTTTGATGTTTAGTGCCGCAGGACTGACCAACACCCTCTGGCCACTAGTGTTGCCGGCGTGGTTTGGCTATGCCTTTTTCATTTTCTTGTTACGTCAATTTTTCATGGGGATTCCGCTCGACCTCGACCATGCCGCCCGCATCGATGGCGCCAATAATTGGCAGATTTTGACCCAAGTGATTCTGCCCCTGTCCCAACCAGCGCTGGCAAGTGTGGCGATTTTTGCGTTTATTGGTAATTGGAGCAATTTGCTCGACCCACTGATTTATCTGCGTTCGACCGAGTTGTATACGCTGGCACTGGGGCTCAATTTGTTCCGTGGCCAAAACTTCACCCAGTTTAATTTGCTGATGGCAGTGTCGATTATCACGCTGATTCCGGTACTGTTGATGTTCTTCTTTTCACAAAAACTGTTTGTGCAAGGGGTGTCATTAACTGGTATGGGTGGTCGTTAGCAACCAAACGGCGGAAAGGAGCGCCCCATGCGTACGTTGTCGATCAAATATCGTTCGTTTGATGGGTTTGAACGAGCACTCAGCCAACAAATTGCCCACTTCACCGCGTTACATCCCGATGTCACGATTACGAGTAGCCATGCCGGCCCCGAAGAGCTCTATGCCGAAATGGTCACGGATGGCGGGGTGCATGGTGGCGAATACGACATTATGTTGATTCTCACGGACTGGCTACCCGATTTACAAACCCGCCAAGGGTTGATTTGTCTCGACGAATTCATTGCCATCGACCCGCCGACTGATTGGCCGACGGGCTGGAGCGAATCGTTGCTGGCATTGCAACGCGACGCCCACGGGCGGGTGTATGGGTTGCCCTACCACGACGGCCCCGAGATGTTTCACTACCGTACTGATTTATTTGACGATGTAGGCGAACACCAAATGTTCCACGCCAAATATGGGCGGAGCCTGCGGGTGCCACAGACCTGGTCGGAATTCCGCGAAGTAGCGCAGTTTTTTACGCGCCCCGACCAAGGCTTGTATGGCGCAGTGATTGCCGGGCTCAACGATGGCCACAACAACGTCTATGATTTTTTTATTCATTTGTGGAGTCGGGGTGGAAAATTGTTTGATGCCCACGGTGCCCCCTGCTTCAACGATGCAATTGGAGCCGAGGCGTTGCAGTTTTATGTGGATAGTCTGACGACGATGCAGATTACCTCGCCCCATGCCCTCGGCTACGACAGCGTGGCGGCGGGGGTAGCGTATGCGGCTGGCGAAGGGGCGATGATGCTCAATTGGGCCGGGTTCATGTCGGTGGCACAATTACCGCCCAGTCGCATCATCAATCAGACCCGCTGTACCACCATCCCGCGTGGTGACAACCCAGCAGGGCGCCACGCCAGCCTCAATGTCTATTGGGTGCTGGGGATTTGTGCGGGAAGCACAAACCAAGACTTGGCCTATCAGTTTTTAAAAGAAACAGCCACACCCGCTATGGACAAAATCACCTCGTTGGCGGGGGGCAGTGGGGTGCGCAAATCAACCTGGAACGACCCCGAAATCCGCGCCCAATTCCAATACTACGAAGTCATGGAGCAAGTACATACGGGAATCGATACGTTGCCGGCGTTGCCACAATACCCGGCGCTGAATGAAGTTTTTAGTCAGATGACCTGGGCCGCAGTCACCGGCACCAAAAGCGTCCAACAAGCCCTCGATGATGCTGCCGCCGAATGTCGTGTGATATTGGGCATCGCATAACGCATTTGTTTGCGCCAAAGGAGTCGCCGATGCAACCCTACTGGATGGATTCGCATTTTTTTAGTCAACCGCCCCGTCGATTTCGCAAAATCCACCTCGACTTCCACAATTCGCAGCACATCCCGCGGATTGGCGAGCGCTTCGATGCCGACGAGTTTGGCGACACGTTGCTAGCAGGCAACGTCGACGCAGTGGTGGTATTTGCCAAAGACATGCACGGTTATTTTTATTATCCGAGCGAGAGTGGCCCCATGCACCCGGGCTTGGATTTTGATTTGATGGGGGCCCAAATCGCCGCCTGTCGCAAACGCGACATCAAGGTGTATGCCTATTATTGTGTGACCTGGGATCATTATTTGGCCGAGCGCCACCCCGAATGGCTGGTCTGGAAGCGCGATCGCACCACCTACCTCCCCAAATTCGACCAAACACCGGGGTGGACGGCGATTTGTCTGATGAATACTGATTTTGTGCAACAGGTGCTCGATCACACCAAGGAGTTTTTGACCAAATACGACCTTGACGGTCCGTGGTACGACATGCCGTTCCCGATAGGGGGCGAATGTTTCTGCCCCAAATGTTTGGCGCACTTCCGTGCCCATGGGCTCGACCCGTTAGATGTGGCGACGCAACGCCAGCACAAACAACAACTGCTGACAGACTACATGAAAAAATGCCACGACGTGGCCCACCAAATCAATCCCAACTATCAAGTCGATCAAAACAACCAAACCAGTATTGGCCTCGGTGAACGGATTGTGGGGCTCGACAACGTCGATATCGAAGCGTTACCAACGGGTGGCTGGGGCTATCTCTACTACCCCACCAACGTGCGCTATGCCCGCAACTTTGGCCAGAGTGTGGTGGGGATGACGGGGCGCTTCCATCGCTCGTGGGCCGATTATGGCGGGCTCAAGCACCCCAATCAACTGATGAGCGAATTACCAAGTATCGTGGCGCAGGGAGCGCAAATCTCGATTGGCGACCAGCCACCGCCCCACGGGCGGCTCGACCCGGCAGTCTACCAGAGCATCGGGGTGGGCTACGGCTACATCAAATCGATAGAACCGTGGTTGCAACGGGCGGCACCGGTCACCGAAGTGGCCATCGTCGTCGATAATCTGCCCCTGACCGACATCGGCGATAATCTGGTGATTGGTGGGGATGGGCGGCACGAAAAAGAAGGCGCGGTGTATGGCGCCGTCAAACTGCTGGGTGAATTGCAGGTGCAATTCGACATCATCGAAGGGGGCGCCAACCTCGGGCGCTACCGCCTGATTGTGTTGCCCGACAGCCTCGTGGTCAGTCCAACGCTCGCCAGCCAACTCAATCAATATCTCGCCAATGGCGGCCGCGTGATTGCCAGCCACCGCGCACTCAACGGTGTTGCCAATCAGTGTTGGAACACTCAACTCGGGTTGACGTATCACGGTGAATCACCTTATGCGCCGGCATATTTGTTGCTCGACCACACCCACTACCCGCACTTACCGGCCTACGAATACGCCTTGTACTATGGCACCGCCCAGTGGCAGACAAACCTGCCGCAACGGGCGACGGTAGGCGAGCCGCTCTTCCAGCGCAGTGCGGCCCACTACACCAGCCATGCCCAATCACCGTTTGACCATGCCAGCGACTATGCGGCAGTAGTACAAAACGACACGATGGCAGCGATTAGTTTTCCGATTTTTAGTAGTTATTTCAAAAGTGGCTACTGGATTTATCGTGAGCTGTTACGGGCAATTATCGACGAGTTATTACCCGTCCGTTTGACCAAAAGCAATGCACCAATCAGTAGTGAAGTGTTGGTGACGTATCAGCAACAAACCGACAATCACCCCGCCCGTTATATGGTGCATATCTGCAATTATTCGCCCAATCGGCGGGCGACGCCCCACATGGAATACCTCGAAGACCCCATTCCGTTGCACGATATCACCGTGACCCTCGGCATTGATGTGCGCATCAGCAACGCCTATTTGGCCGATGATCAATCACCATTGCACGTGGCGGGGCAAGCGGGAGCGTGGCAATTAACGGTACCAAAAATTCGCTTTAATGCGATTATCGTCTGCGAAGTATAAGTAACGAAAGGATATAGCGATGCCGTTTGATCGTACCTTGACTGCCGTCCAAGCACACCAAGTGCCGGCCTGGTTCCACGAAGCCAAGTTGGGAATTTTCATTCACTGGGGACTTTATTCGGTGCCGGGCTGGGCACCTACCACCGGTGCATTGCACGATGTAATTGCCAGTGAAGGCTGGCCTGCCTGGTTTGCCCGCAACCCCTACGCCGAATGGTACATGAATTCGATGCGGGTCCCCAACGGCGCCACCGCGGCCTACCATGCCGAACAGTATGGCGATATGCCCTATGCCGGATTTGCCACTGACTTCAATGCCGGGGCAGCCCAATGGGACCCCAGCGCATGGGCCGAATTGTTTGCCAATGCGGGTGCCAAATACGTGGTACTAACCACCAAACACCACGATGGCTTTTTGTTGTGGCCCAGTGAGCAACCCAACCCGTTCATCCCCGATTACCAAGTCACCCGCGATTTGGTGGGGGAATTGAGTGATGCAGTCCGCGCCCAAGGCTTGACCATGGGACTCTATTATTCGGGGGGGCTCGACTGGACCTTTAACCCGCATGTCATTCAAGACATCAGCGATTTGTT
Organism: Roseiflexaceae bacterium UBA965; assembly: GCA_002292925.1. Taxonomy (GTDB): domain Bacteria; phylum Chloroflexota; class Chloroflexia; order Chloroflexales; family Roseiflexaceae; genus UBA965. The sequence continues at coordinate 20,845 of DBCF01000149.1, forward strand.
TGTGGCGGTGCCCCAAAGCCCCGAATATGTGGCCTATGCCGACGCCCATTGGCGCGAATTAACCAACCGCTACCGCCCCGCCTGTATGTGGAACGACATCGGCTACCCAGTCGGCTCGGATGTGGGCGCCTTGTTTGCTGATTACTACAACGCCGTCCCCGAAGGCATCATCAACGACCGCTTCACCCAAGCCGGCCCCGACGAAATCGCCAAAATCAGCCAAGGGGTTTCTCCCAAACCGCCCCATGCCGATTACCGCACCCCCGAATACGCGGTATTTGACACGATTCAGGATGATAAATGGGAATCATGTCGCGGGCTAGGGTTTTCGTTTGGGTATAATCGCAACGAATCCGACACCGAAATGTTGTCGCCGGTGGAGCTCATCCACTCATTTGTCGACATTGTCAGCAAAAACGGCAACTTGCTCATCAACGTCGGACCCAAAGGGGATGGCACCATCCCCGCCGCTCAAGCCGAGCGCTTGCTGGCGCTGGGGGCGTGGCTCGCCATCAACGGCGAGGCAATCTATGCCACCACGCCGTGGACGCGGGCCGAAGCCACCACCGATAGCGGACTCAGCGTGCGCTTTACCCACAAAGATCACACCCTGTACGCTACAATCCTTGGCACTCCCAGCGGGCGCATTGTCATCCCCGATATGCAGGTTACCGATCATACCGTGATCACCTTGCTCGGCCATCAGGGTGCGTTGCCGTGGCAACGAGCTGGTGACGGCATCGCCATCGACATCCCCGCCGATCTGGCCCCTGCAGCGGCTTATACCTTGCGCTTGACACCGCAATAATACGGTTTCGTCCAAACACCGAGTGCAACACAAGTTGTGCTCGGTGTTTTTTGTGCCGTACTCGCACGCCACAAATCGTGTTATAAAAGAAGCACTATGTAACACAAGGAATATCATCACATGCTTGTATATAATGCCCAAAACCGGCAAATCAGACTCAGTCCGTCATTGTTATCAGCCAACTTCGCCACACTGGGGGCTGATGCCCAGGCAGCCTTGGCCGGGGGCGGCGACCGCCTGCATGTCGATGTAATGGATGGGCGCTTTGTGCCCAATATCACCATGGGGATGCCTGTGGTGGCCGCCTTGCGCGCCCACTTGGGGGCAGCAGCCTACCTCGATTGCCACTTGATGATTGTCGAACCCGAACGCTATGTGGAGGCGATGGTGCAGGCCGGTGCTAACCAAATCAGCGTGCACCTCGAGGCCTCGCCCCACCTGCATCGCACCATCCAACTCATCCGCGCCACCGGTGCACAGGTGGGGGTAGCCATCAACCCCGCCACGCCACTGAGTGCCGTATATGATGTGGTGGAATTAATCGATACGGTGTTGTTGATGACGGTCAATCCAGGCTTTGGTGGTCAAAAATACATCCCGCAGTCAACGGCCAAAATCCGTCAACTGCGGGAATTCATTGATCAGCATCAGCTCACCACCGCCATCCAAGTCGATGGCGGCATCGCCCTCGACACGTTGGCGACGGTGGCGGCAGCGGGCGTCAATGATGTGGTGGTGGGCAGTGCTTTTTTCTTCCCTGACCGCAACATCCCTCAGGCCGTGGCCGCCTTGCAACAAACGTTGTACTAATGATTAGGGGTGGTGAGGTCGTGGTGGACGATTTTGGCCACTTTTTCGCCACTAGTCATGGCCGCGTCTATACTACTCGCTTCGGTGTATTCCCCTGCCAAATACAGCCCGGCTTGGCTGGTACGATTAGCGGGCAGGGTGGGGTGGATGCCCGGCGGTTGGGCAAATTGGGCGTAGGGAATGCGATAAATGCGCAGGCGGCGGTAACGACTAAACGCCTGTTGGGCCGCAGGGTCATAATCCAGCATCCGTTGCAGGTCGGCTTCAGCGGCGGCATACAGCTCATCATCGCTGTATTCGGGCACCCCCAACACACTCGCACTCAACAAATGGCGTCCAGCGGGGGCATAGTGGGGGGCAATTGCGCTGAGTTGGCAGGCGTTGTTGACGAATGTATCGCTATTGGCGTTGAGCCAGAGTTTGCGATTGGTCGTCAGCGCGGTGTCGCCTTCCCAGTAGAGGGTGATGGTGCCCTTGGCTTCACTCGGCAATGCCAGCCCCGCTAGTTGTTGGGCGATGGGGGCTGGTACCGCCAGCACCACTGCATCGGCGATGAGCGCATGGCCGTCATTGAGGCGCACGCCGACCACTCGCGTTTCTTCGTGCACAAGGCCCACTACCGCAGTATTACAGCGGAGCGTGGTTTGGGCGGCCACAAATCCCTCGGCCAATTGCTGTGGGATGGCGCCCATGCCACGGGACGGGATGACGGTACGCCCTTCGGCTAACATTTTTAAATCAAATAAAAAACATTTGGCGCTAGTTGATAAACTGCGATCGAGAAAGATACCCCCATAGAACGGCGCAAAAAACCATTCGATTATGCGGGTACTAAACCGGCGCTGGCGCAGATAGGCCAAGGTAGAGATGTCGGGACCGTCCCAAAGCTGTGCACTACTCCAGCGCGTCAGCGACCGACTCAACAGCAACAGGCGCAGTTTGTCAAAAGGAGTGGCAGCATTTGACCATATTGCGGCCCAGCTGGCTGGTAAATCGCGCAACGGATCGGTCAACACCGATGTTTGCCCGTGGCGACAAATCACCGCCCCTGGATCAAAGGGACATAACTCGAGCTCGGGCAACGACAACCAACTTTGCACTGCGGGGTATGCATCAAACAACACTTGAAAGCCACGGTCGAGGGTAAACCCATCCACAACATCTGAACGTACTCGTCCACCGATACCGTCACTTGCTTCAATCAGGGTGATTTCGTGACCGAATTGTTGGAGCGCCCGGGTGGCGACTAGCCCAGCCAATCCAGCACCGACAACGATGATTTTCATAACCGGTACCTCGACTTTCGTTTGCATCAATCACTCTCTTTATTCTACCTGAACTCGCAAAATGAGTAGAGGAGGTGTTTTTGGTCTCGCACAGAGGACGCGGAGGACCCGGAGTATCACCCCAACGTCATTGCATGGCGCCATAGGCGCAGTGCAATCTCCCAGTGGGCGCACATACGGCACCATCGTTGGCGGAAAAGCCAGGGAGATTCCACGCTACGGGTGCAGGCACCCGGCATGGAATGACGTTGGGGCGGGGGCGCGCGGAGGACCCGGAGATATCACCCCAGCGCCATTGCATGGCGCCATAGGCGCAGTGCAATCTCCGAGCGGTCAGCACTGATCCAATACACTCGTTGGCAGGCAAGCCAGGGAGATTCCACGCTACGGGTGCCTGCACCCGGCATGGAATGACGCTAAGTGTAGCGAACTTCATACTTCCGACTTCATGCTTCCTACTTTTTTTGGCATATGCAATACGCCAAAAAAAGGTATATGATAAAAGGGTATCTTTTTTTGTGCATCCAAAGGAATCTCTCATGTCACAACCCATTTGTGTGCAGCTGTACACCGTCCGTGACGCCATGACCGCCGACTGGCGTGGCACCCTCAAGCGGGTCGCTCAAATCGGCTATGCCGGGGTCGAATTGGTCTACACCGACCAAATCCCCGCCAGCGAAATCAAAGCCGAGCTCACCGCCAACAATCTGTTGGTATCAGGTGCCCATGTGGGCATCGATTTTTTACGGGGCGACCTCGACAAAGTCATTAGTGACCTCAAATTGTTGGGCGCACGCTACGTCATCTGCCCATGGATGGCCCCCTCGCAACGGGGTGGTGCCGAAGATTGGCGCGCCTTTATGCGCGAATTCGAAGTGATTGGCCAACGCTGTCACGCCGCTGGCATGCAGTTCCTCTATCACCACCACGACTTCGAGTTGGCTGACCTCGGTGGTACCAACGCCTTGACGATTTTGCTTGACGAAAGCGCCAAAGGCTTGATTAACGCCGAAATCGACATCTACTGGTTGGCATTTGCCGGCATGAACCCCGTCGATGTCATCGCCAAATACAGCAGGCGGGTTCCCTGTTTGCATCTCAAAGACATGGCCGCTGGTTCACGTACCTTTGCCGAAGTAGGCCATGGCACCCTCGACATCCCCGCCATCCTCACCGCTGCCGACAGTGCCGGCGTCGAGTGGTTGATTGTCGAGCAAGACGTCTGCCCCGCAGACCCCTTTGACAGCATCACCAAAAGCTACAACTGGCTCAAAAACCACGGTCGTTAATCGGTAATCACCCCAGCCGTCAGTATGCATCGGCATGCTGACGGTTTTTGTATACCCCCCACAAAGCCCGCACGCTATTTCACTGCAATGCGCCACATCACAATATGGATGCGCACTATTTATTTTCAAAATTAAGCATAATCTCATAAATATAATCCACCTCTCGCCAACAAATTCAAGTATAGTTATAGTTAAGTGCATATAATCGCATCGATGGCGATGCATGATTCCATCACCCATTTGGATGAGTACGGTTCATCCACTTGGTGTTGATTGGTGTTGTGTATCGCTTGTATAGTTATATGTGAAAACAATCACATCTAGGAGTTATTCATGGCAACACGCGAATCTCGCGAAAAACTAAATGGCATGGGCATATCGGATACAGCCATCCGGCAACCGGTATTTATTACCATGATGATGTTGTTAGCAATTACCTTCGGGATATTGTCATACAACACCTTACCGGTTAATTTGCTCCCAGAAATCAATCTGTCGATCGTGGCAGTTACCGTCAACTATCCCGGTGCCGGGCCGAGTAGTGTCGTCGAACAAGTAGCCAAACCAATCGAACAAGCGGTCAACACCTTGAGTGGCATCAAACACATTACGTCTACATCAAGTGATGGGCAAGTCGTGTTGGTGCTTGAATTCAACGAAGGGATTGATGCCACTCAAGCCGAGCAAGATGTGCGTGGCAAAATCAACACCATACGCAACAGTCTGCCGCGCGACATTCGCGAGCCCGTCTATTTGCGTTTTGACCCCAACCAAGCGGCCATCATTTCGATTGCAATTTCACCCAAAACCGCCACTGATCCATTGGTGTTGCGTGACATCATCGACAACGAAATCGTACCGCGCCTACAAAGTGCTAACGGAGTCGGTTCGGTTACCGTGCAAGGTGGCTTAACTCGCCAAATCAATGTCAACATGCAACTCGACAAATTGCAGGCCTATGGATTGATACCTGCACAACTCATTGGGGCGCTCCAATCTGCGAATGCCAATTTGGGGTTGGGGTCGATTACCGCCGGGAGCCAAGACATCAGCTTGCGGGCGCCAAGTATGCTCAACAGCATTGACGATATCGGCAAAATCCAAATCACCGGCAGCAATTACACCATCAACGATGTCGCCACCATCAGCGAAGGGGTAGCCGACGAAGTCAACTACACCCGCCTCGATGGCAAAGACAGTATCATCCTCGACGTGCGCAAGCAGTCAGGGACCAATACAGTACAGGTTGGCAATGCGGTCAAAGACCAATTAACCAAAATATTTGCGAGCCGCAGTGACTTGACGTATATCATTCCCCGCGACCAATCAGTGTCGGTGAATGAGTCAGTGATTAGCTCACTCGAAGAATTAATTTTTGCGGCCATCGCAGCCTTGATTATCGTATTTATCTTCTTCCGCGATGTACGTAATACCTTGATTACCATGGCCGGGTTGCCGATTATTTTGATTGCCACCTTTGCCATCATGCCATTTTTTGGCTTGACCATCAATCTCATCACCTTGCTGGCCTTGTCGCTGGCGGTAGGGTTGGTGATTGACGACGCAATTGTGGTACGTGAAAACATCTTCCGGCACACCGTGCGCGGTGAAAACGCCCGGGTGGCGTCGAGCAAAGGTACCGCCGAAGTCTCGTTGTCCGTCATTGCAATGACATTGACAATTGTGGCGGTGTTTGTGCCGGTCACCTTTGCCACTGGTACCACCGGGATTATTTTTAAATCATTTGGTATCACCGTCGCAATTGCCATGATGTTGTCGCTCATCGAAGCGTTTACCTTTGCACCGATGCTGTCGGCCAATTTGTTCCGTACCAAAGCCCAAAAACCTGAAGATCAGCATGCTGTAACCAATGTCGTTGAAATCGACGAAACCGACCCCAATGCCTCATTGTTGCACGAAGCTAATGAATCACCCGGCGCATTGGGTGAATGGTACGGCGAGTTGTTACGACGCAGTCTGTCGACACGCCGCAATCGCATATTGGTGATGGTGGTAGCGTTGGCGGTATTGGTAGCGAGCTTTGGTGTCGCCGGCAAACTCAAATTCTCGTTCTTCCCCAGTGAAGACCCCCACGAATACATCATGGGCTTCGAAATGCCCCCAGGCACGACCCTCAAAGAAACCAACGCAATGGCGTTGCGTGTAGAGTCTGTGTTGCTCGCTGAACCAAACGTCGTCTCGGTCATCAGCAATATTGGCTTTGCGGGTAACCCCGAGCGAGGCGAGTTTAGTATCAAGCTCAAGGGCAAAGCCAACACAATCGATGCCCAAAACGAAGTGCGCGCCAAGTTGGGTTTTGCCCCCAGTCTGGCATTCGGGGTGCCGAGCTTCCAAGGGTCGAGTACGGGCATCACAGGACGGACCTTGCAGGTCAGCCTGCAAAGTAATCGCCCCCTCGAAGAATTAGCCCCGCTCGCCGAACAATTCCGCGCCAAAATCGCACCAATTCCTGGCTTGGTCGACCTCGCCAGCAACTATAACCCAGGGAAACCCGAATTGCGCTTACTCGCAGACCCCGCCCGTATCGGTGATTTGGGCCTAACCAATCAAGATATCGCCTCATCCGTGCGGGCCTTGATCAATGGTGAACGAGCGACGGTGCTTCGTCGCAACGGCATCGACACCGATATCGTGGTGCGCTTACAGCCGGCTGACCGCAGTGATGCTGCCAGCCTCGGCAACATCATTATCCCGACGCGAAGCGGGAGTGTGGCACTGAGCTCGCTCGGACAATTTGAATTATCAAATAGCCCAGTCACGATTCGCCGCTACGACCGCCTCAATCAGATTTTGTTGGGTGCCAACCTCGAAGAGCTCAACATCAATGATGCCCAAACCCTCGTCACCGCAGCCGTCGCAGATATCGCACTTCCTGCCGATGTGACTTGGGGATTTACGGGGCAATCACAACAACAAACCGACGGTTTTACGTCGCTGATTCTCGCCATGGGTCTGTCGATTTTGTTTGTCTACATGGTACTTGCATCACAATTTGGCTCATTTAGTCAACCAATTGTAATTATGATGGCCATGCCGTTCAGCTTCATCGGTGCCTTCCTCGGTCTGATTTTGACGGGCACTGATCTCGATATCACCGGCATGATCGGGCTGATTATGTTGCTGGGGTTGGTCACCAAAAACTCTATTTTGTTGGTGGACTTCACCAATCGCCTACGCCGAGCTGGGCTCGAAAAGCACGAGGCATTGCGGGTGGCTGGTTCAGTGCGGTTACGGCCGATTTTGATGACTACCTTTGCGATTGTGGCCGGTTCGATGCCGGTAGCCTTCGGGTTGCATATTTTTGGTACCGGTCAAGGTGGTGAGTTCCGCCGTGGTTTGGCCACCGTATTGATTGGTGGCTTGTTGACGTCAATGGTGCTCACCTTGTTTGTGGTGCCAGCCGCCTATAGTTTGCTAGAGTCATTTACCAGCCGTTTCGGTCGCAACAAAGACGACGATGATGCGGTAGTAACCAAATAATTACCGCACTGCCCAAGAGTTTTCATCCATACCCTAAAAGGAGTAGGAAATATCATGTTACGCAAACAATTCATTCGTAGTCTGATTATCAGTGGCATCGCCACCGGCTTGATTTCGTGCGCAGGCACGCCAGCAGCCACCACCCAACCAACCGCCGTAACGACCGCCGCCAATCTGCAACCGACACCCCAACCCACCATCGATGTGGGGGCTCTGGTGGCGACGCCCGATACGAGTGCAAGTGGAGCCATGGCGGTATCGGTGAGTGGCACGGGCGAAATCAAAACGCTCAACGACGCCGATCTCAACTTCCAAGTCACCGGTACCGTGGCCCAAATCTTGGTCAAAGAAGGTGATAGCCTCAAAAAAGACACGTTAATTGCCACCCTCGATACCGCCCTCTATGACCAACAAGTAGCCCAAGCAGCTGCCAATTTGGTGAGTGCCAAAGCAACCTTGGCCGGCTTCCAAGCCGATGGTCCTGATAGTCGGGCCGCCCAGGCCCAGCTGGCCCAAGCCCAAGCAACCTTGGACGCCACCAAGCCCGGTGCCACCAGCGCTGACATCGAAGCGGCCCAATTATCACTGAATGCGGCCAAGCTCAACTTAAAGAGCACCGGTGATCGCCTGTCATTAGCCAAAACCCAAGCCCAACTCCAGCTTGATTTGGCGAGTCAAACCGTTGCCCAAGCCACCGCTCAATTTATGATTGATGAATTCAATTGGAAGTGGATTCAAGACAAGGGTACATACCCCTACAATCCATCAGCCGGTGGTCGTTCCAATCGCATCAACGACGCCAGCACCCGCCAATACGAATCAATCTATGATATTTCCAAATCAAAACGCGATGCGGCCTTGATTTCATTCAAGAGTGCCCAAATCGGCTATGACCAAGCTGTGCAAGCCGAACAAGTGGGGATTGATGCAGCTCAACAGCAAGTTTCTCAAGCAGAACTCGCACTCAAACGCCTCACCAAACCTATTGGCAAAGATCGGGCGGTCATTGAAGCAGCCTTGGCCGTGGCCCAAGCCGCCGTCAATCGCTTGACGGTGCAACGCGCCCAAGCCGAAGCCGGCGTAGCCCAAGCCGAGGCTTCATTGACGTTGGCCAATCTCAATCGCCAACGTGCCGAAATCCGTGCGCCGTTTGATGGTGTGGTGTCGTTCATCAATATCAGCGTGGGCGATCCGGCCAATCCAGCCGGGCGAGCACCAGTACAGCTCATCGATGCCGTCAATTTGCAAGCAGAAGTCCAAATCAGCGATGTTGATATCGGTGGGGTAGTGCTCAACCAAAGCGCAACAGTCACCGTTGATGCCATGCCCGGCAAGCAATATCCTGGAGTTGTCACCTTTATTTCGCCGGTGGCCACCGTGGTTGGCAATGCCCGCTTGTACACCGTCCACGTCAAACTGACCGATATTGCTGGGCTCCGTGCCGGCATGAGTGCCCGCATTTCGCTCATCGGCAATTAATCCCCTACGCTACCGTATTGGGATCAATACAATAGCGCCACCAATCGCCCCATACCCCGTCAAGCATGGCGGGGCTATGGGGCAAATGCTGCAACCACCAGATGTGGTGGGCGCGCATGTCACCATTGCCCCACTCACGACAATCGACCAGCCGCGCCGGTGCCGACTGGCTCGCAGGGAAGTCGTGCCAACGGTCGCACGTCGACCACACCTGGGCACGATTACCCCATTCGTAATCGGTGCGACTATTGGGGGCAAAATGCACATTGCCACAGGCAGCCCCGTTGGGATGGGTCCGCTCGTATTGACAAAACTCTTGCCACAAATTACGTGGTTGGCTGGCATAGACGTGTTGCATGATTGATTCCACCCGATGCCCAAAGTTTTCGAGCATACAGCCCACATCACGTTCGTAATTAAATCCCATCATTACAAAACGCTTGGGGGCGGCAGGGGTATCGATGGCCGGGGCATTACACCAAAACGCCCCTGGACCAACCATAATCGATTCGTATTCACCGGCATAGGGTGGCGAAAAAAACCACACCTCATCGAATTCGTCACGGCGTAACCGCCCATACAAATCAAACGTGGTAATCCGGGCGTGATAATCAAGCCCGTCAGGCTGGTGCATCTGGCGTTGGCGCCAACCACTGAGGTACTGCGCAGTTGCATACTGGAAGCCATCGATTTTGACGGGGAACCATGGGGCGTCGATGATGTTGACTACCTGATACTGGACGAGACCATGACTCGCCGTCTGCATGTCTGCAATATACTGTTGGGCAAGTTGATGGGGGTTGTTCCAGCCATAAAATTGGTGCAAGCGTTGCGTGGCAGTAACCAATGGGTCATGCACAATCATCAAGACCCGTGGTGTGAAGCGTAATTGCTGCCGGAATTGTGTCATGTGTCGCCTTATTTCTGTTTGAACTCATGATATTTAATGGTATAATACTAACGCAGTTTGCGTGATATATGTGTCTATTTTTGGATTATTCCGTTTTTTGTGGAATGATATTCCTCTACCGTATTTGGGTGAGCACCGATACGGTCCCCTCGGCTCATGAAGGGTCGCCGTACCGGTGCACCTACACGCCCTGAATCACACATGAAGTTTTGCTGATTACAGTCGAATCCCCCATTCACTACCGCGTCATGATGTGCGATGCATCACACGCAATAAAATCAAGGAGTTTGGTGTGCCACGTATCCGTAGCAAATTACCCCTCGCAGCGACACCGACACCCGTCCCTGCCGCACCTGTCCCCACCCCTGTGCCAGCCCCCACGCTGAGCGACACCCCCAGTTTCGAATACGAAACACCCAAGCAAGCAGCAGTGCGTTCAATTCCCGTTGCCCCAGCGGCGCAGCCAACCCCTGTCGTAAGCGATTTGCGGCCAGCCTTAGCCGTCGAATTTAGTGGCATGACCATTCAAGAGCTGCGTGATATGGCCAAAGCTAGTGGCATCTCGTTTACGAATCACGTCAAAAAACAAGACCTTATCGCCTTGTTGCTTCAGACACCACTCGCCGCCGAAGAGCCCGTCACCTCAAATCTGAGCAGTGAAGGGGTACTCGAAATCGTCTCAGACGGATTTGGGTTTTTGCGGGGTGAACGTATGCTGGCCAGCCCCAACGACGTCTATGTATCACAATCACAGATTCGCCGTTTTGCCTTGCGTACCGGTGACAAAATCATCGGCCAAGTACGCCCCCCCAAAGAAAACGAACGCTATCTCTCATTGTTACGCGTCGAATTCATCAATGGCATCGACCCCGAAACCGCTCGCAAGCGCCCGTCTGCCGACCAACTCGTGCCGATCTTCCCCAATACTCAAATCAAACTCGAAACCGACCCCAACCTGCTTTCGACGCGCCTCGTCGATTTGGTGGCACCAGTAGGACGTGGCCAACGTGGTTTGATTGTTTCGCCCCCCAAAGCCGGCAAAACCTTGTTGCTCAAAGCCATCGCCAACGGCATCGCCGCCAATCACCCCGACATCCATTTGATGGTGTTGTTGATTGGCGAGCGTCCCGAAGAAGTCACCGATATGCGGCGCTCGGTACAAGGCGAAGTCATTTCGAGCACCTTTGACGAACCAGTCGAAGACCATGTCAAAGTGGCCGAAATGACCCTCGAGCGCGCCAAACGCCTCGTCGAAATCGGCCAAGACGTCGTCATCCTCATGGACTCGATTACCCGGCTGGCCCGCGCCTACAACCTCGAAATCCCCCCCAGCGGGCGCACGTTGTCAGGTGGTATTGATCCTATCGCCCTCTACCCACCCAAACGCTTTTTTGGTGCCGCTCGCAACATCGAAAACGGCGGCTCACTCACCATTATCGCCACCTGTTTGGTCGATACCGGGAGCCGTATGGACGACGTCATCTACGAAGAATTCAAGGGCACAGGTAACCTTGAACTCCACCTCGACCGTAAATTGGCCGAGAAACGGGTCTTCCCTGCCATCGACATTACTCGTAGTGGCACCCGCCGCGAAGAACTCTTGCTGGGACCCGAGGTCATCAAGCAGGTCTGGACGATGCGGCGCATGGTCACTATGCTTGGCGAAAACGAAGGCACCGAGCTGGTGCTTGCCCGCATGGCCAAAACGCGCACCAATGCCGATTTCCTTTTGTCCCTTGCCAAACCAAGTTAATCGATAGTAAACGACCACTCCGTTGCCAACAACGGAGTGGTTTTTTGTGCGCATATGTAGCGCATCATCATAGCGCAATCACCAAATAATCATTCATTCAGGCTACTATCAGCCCGCTGATTGCCACAAATTCCCAAGTTACAACGTCAACATGGTACAATAATGCTGAGTTTTTGTATGAGATGTGGTGCCTATAATGTCATTGCTTGACCGTTTTGAAACATTCATGGAACAAATCGTCGAGACATCGATGGCGCGTTTTTTTAAAAGCCCCCTCGATACAGCGTTACTCATGCGCCGACTTGAACGTGTCATGGAATCCAATCAAATCGCCAATGCGAGCGGTGTGGTAGTCGTACCTGACACCTATCGGCTTTTTTTGCATCCTTTTGATTTCGATAATTATCGCAAACGCCATCTGCGCATCGAACAAGAGCTCGCCACCTATTTGACTGAGCTTGCCCGTAATCGTGGCTTTACCACCCAAAAAGCGATTACGGTATTGCTTGCAAGCGATCCCAATGTGCCCCGGAACGTGGCGCGAATCGATAACAATACCAACAACCAAATTTCCCCCAATGATTCGACCGTCGATATGAACACTATTGTGCTCGATGATCACAATCCTACTATCGTCAATACCCAACCCGAACGCTACCCCACCCGCCATCACCATGTACTGATTGTTTCTATCGACAATATCGTCGAACATATCCCTGTTACCCAAACCTTGATTACGATTGGGCGGGCACCTGGCAACAACATCATCTTGCAAGACCACCAGGTATCGCGTCATCACGCCAAAATCAGCTACAATGCCCAACGCTTTGCCATCACCGATTTGGCGTCGCGCAATGGCACATTTGTCAACGGCGATCAATTAACCAGCGAGCCACATCTCATCGACATCGACCAAGATGTCATTAACATATCAAATTACACCTTACGCTTCGAAATGGTGAACGATGAATAACATTGCCAATTTGTCACTCGAATTCATCGTCTGGATCTTGCGGGTTGCCCTTGTGGGGCTGATTTATCTCTTTGTGTGGCGTATTTTTCGCACCATGATTCGCGGCGACCAAAACATGCCCGCATTTGTGGGCACCAACGCCTTCCTGATCTTGCAACGCCCTGGGGCGACGTTGCTCCCCCGTAACAAAGTCTACGAAATCTACGACAATACCGTGCTTGGTCGCAAAAACGACTGCGCAATCATCCTCAACGACCCGCTCATTTCAGATCATCATGCCATCATTACCAAACAACACTCTAAATGGCGCTTGCGTGATTTGGGAAGCACCAACAAAACATTTATCAATGGCCTCCAAGTTAATTCCGATGCCGAGCTCGCCGACGGTGATATCATCGGGATTGGTGGCCGCGTCGAATTGCGCCTGCACCTGGTAGAAAGAAGCAAATGAGCCGTCTACACCCCTTCCGCCTAGTGCGCCGCTACGAAAGCCGCCTGTGGGGTGGCAATCAGCTTGCAACCTGGCTCAATCTGACCGATGCCCCCACACCACTCGCCGAAACGTGGGAAGTCTATAACGACAACCAGATTCGCGACGGCGACCTCGCCGGTCAAACCCTCCGGCAAGCGGTAATCACTCACGGCGCTGATTTAGTCGGCGCACGCTCATTACAGCGCTACGGTCACGAATTCCCATTACTAGCCAAATTCATCGACGCCAATCAATCACTTTCGGTGCAAGTCCACCCCGATGACGCCTACGCCCACCGCTACGAAGCCGCTAGTGGCTTCCACGGCAAAACCGAAGCCTGGCATATCATCGCCACTACCGGTCACAACGATGTCATCCATGGCCTGACCCATGCCATCAGCCGTGATGAATACGCCCACGCCATCGCCACCAACACCCTCGCGCCATTGCTCCGCCATATCCCTGTGGTGGCAGGCGATACCGTGTTTGTGCCCGCCGGCACGATTCACGCCATCAATGCCGGGATTTTGTTGTTCGAAATCCAACAAACCTCTGATTTGACCTACCGCGTCTACGATTATGCCCGCCGCGACGCCCACGGCACGCTCCGCGAGCTCCACATCCCCCAGGCCATCGCCGTATCACACACCGGCGACCCGTTGCCAGCAATTACCATACCCGTGGTACGTGCCCTAGGTCACGTCGAGCTGGTCCGTTCGGATTTTTTTGTGATGGAAAAAATCACCGCCACCGCCGTCACCACCTGGCAGCGCCCCGCTGATTCGTTCCAAATCATCACCGTAATTGACGGCGCTGCTACACTCAACGTGGCGGATCAACACTATGCATTACACTGTGGCGACTCGCTTGTCATCCCCGCCTGTACCACCACCTACACCGTCACCCCCCAGCCCCACACCAGCTGGCTACGGTGCTGGGTACCCGAGGCCTAACGACCAATCGCCACGCTGATACCCATCCGTCTCCAGTACCGAGACGGATGGGTATTTTGGCTCTACAATACTCAAACAGACACATACACGGCGAACGAAAGAGTGATTTTAATGGCAAAACTGCGCTGGGGCATCAAAACCGCCCCCCAACACACCACTTACGACGCCATGCGGAGCGTCTGGCAAGCAGCCGACCAAAATCCGGTGTTCGAACATGCTTGGCTCTTCGATCATTTCGCCCCCATCCAAGGCAGCCTCGATGGCCCCTGCTTTGAAGGCTGGACGTTGTTGTCGGCCTTGGCCGCCCAAACCCAGCGCATACGTATCGGCTTGATGGTAGCAGGCAACACCTACCGCCACCCCGCCGTACACGCCCACATGGCAGCCACTGTCGACGTCATCTCGGGCGGGCGCCTCGACTTTGGCGTGGGTGCCGGCTGGAACGAATACGAGCACGCCAGCATGGGGCTGCCGTTGTATGCCCCCGGCGAGCGCATCCGCCGCCTCGGCGAAGCCTGCGAAATCACCAAGCGCCTCTTTACCCAACAACTCACCGACTTCGACGGGCGTTACTATCAACTCAAAGAAGCGCGCTGTGAACCCAAACCTATCCAAAAACCCTACCCGCCCTTTGTGATTGGCGGCGCCGGTGAGCAACTCACCCTGCGGGTGGTGGCCCAATACGCCGATGTCTGGAATTCAATGCCGGCCTCTGTGGAAGAATATCAACGCAAATTACAAATCCTACACGAGCATTGTGCCGTGGTCGGCCGTGACCCCGCCCAAATCGAATCATCGACCCAAGTGCGCGTCAACTACGCCGATATCGATGCCACCGTTGCGACATTGCAACCCATGGTCGATGCCGGTATGACCCACATTGTTTTGATGCTGACCTACCCCTACCCCGAGGGTATCGTCGCCACGCTAGCCGAAAAAATCGTCGCCCGCGTCGGCTAATAACAAAAGACCGCCCTCCATGCGATCGTGCATGGAGGGCGGTCTTTTGGCGGCAATCACCGATTAAACACATTTTCTATTTCAGCCCGTATTGACGCAATATCGTCGTTGATTGTAGTCATATTTTCTTCGATTTTTTCGAGGCGGTGTACTTCGCTGGCTACCAAACGGGTATAGGGACCGACGGATTGGCGCATGCGCTCGAGCATCCGTTCGAGTTCTTGGTCAAATTGATGGTCGATGGTCGTCACGAGGCGAGTACGCACATCGCTCAAGCGTTCGTGGAGCTGGCGTTTGAGGGCGGCACGGCGATTGGGGATGATATACAGGCCAGCGATGGCAATCACACTGGCCGCGAGAATCCCCGTCGTGTCAAAGATTGCCCCTTTGAGTAAGGTGGCAATCAATGCCCCCAACCCCAACGCCCCCACTTGTACCACCGCCGTCGTCGCAATCGCCTCACGCAATTCGAGAGCGATTTGGGCGGCTTCGGCGTTGCGGTCGTAGCTGGCCACGATACGCCCGGCTTGGCTGACGATGTCACGAATCAAGGCTTGGCGATTGTACTGGAATGTGGCGCCCACTTCGCCCACCATCTGGTCTGCAGATATTGGGCGCCGGCGCAAATAATCGACTACCCCTTGCCACAATTGCAGGTTGCGTTCGATCATCCAATCAACCATGGCCTGGGTGTGCGTTTCGATGGCGGTGGCCAAATCGACAGCCACTTCTTGCTCAAACGCCACCTGGAGGGCATTGCCCCGAACCAAGCGATGGATGTTCATGATGCGAATTTGGTCATCAAAAAACTGCATGCCGCGCACTTCGGCATCGCTCAACGCCGCCGCCACTGCCGCGCGATGCCCGGCCACGTCGCGGCGCATGTCGTTGGCGAACTGCACCATTTGGGCATCAAGGTGCTGGACCGCCTGGGCATCATCGTTGACTACGGCCCGTTGGGTCTGGACGATTTGCGCCACGTGGGCATGGGTCTGTGTGGCCACGCCAAGTGGTGATTCGAGGCGGATGCGCAGGCGGGTACGATCGTCGAGACGCTCGTTGAGGTAGCTCATTAGTGGCGCAAACCCACTAGCCTCATACGCCTCGGCAGTCGCAGCCCGGGCGCGCCGCGCCGATACCGGCAAAATCATCGGCGTGGTGCCAAACAGCGCAGTGGCCTGCTCACGCACAAAATTCAGCACATCTTGTGATTCTTGGGGGTTCAAGAGGTCGATTTTGTTGACCACCAAGATGACTTTGCGTTGCCATTCGTGGAGCATCGCCAAAAAAGCCCGCTCGGTTTCGCTGAACGGACGGTCTGCCGAGGTCACAAACAGCACCACATCGGCCCGGGGCACGATTTCTCGGGTGAGGACTTCGTGATGGCGCAGTACCGCATTGGTCCCCGGGGTATCGACAATCGACATCCGTTGCAACAACGCTACCGGCAGGGCTCGCACTACCCAGCCTGGCTGCTGCGAAATCGCCATCGCCTCAGGGGCGTAGCGGAGCATCGTGACGGCATCGGTGGTGGGAGTAGCGCCTTCGGTCATGACTTCACTGCCCACGATAGCATTAATCAGACTCGATTTGCCCGCGTTGAATTCGCCCGCCACCACCACCAAAAACAAATCTTCGAGATGGGCGCGGGTTTGCGCCACAATCACCCGCTCGGGCACATCACGGCGCCCTTGGTAGATGTCGTCGCACAACGCCACGGTCGCATCAAGCAACGCCATGGTGCGGGTGCGGATTTGGGCAACGGCAGTGGTGGTGGTCACTTCAGTCATTGGCACGGCTCACTTTTGCAAAAAACGAATAAACCAGTCAATAGTACGGCGCATGTGATCCATTTGGTGTAACGGCTCACCGCTCCGGGTCAATTCATGCCCTTCGCGAGGGTATCGCACAAACTCAACGGTACGTCCAAGACGTCGCAACATGGTATATAGTTGCTCGGCTTCGCCAATCGGCACCCGGAAGTCGAGCTCGCTATGCAAAATCAACAGCGGCGCCGTCATGTCGGCCACTGCGGCAATCGGCGAAGCCTGCCACAACGCGGCAGCATCACGCCACGGCACCATGTCAAACGAATATTCCACCAGCTCGTAGGCATCGCTCATGCTATGCTCGGTGATGAGGTTATAGACGCCACGGGCCGACACCGCCGCCGCAAAGCGCTGACTATGTCCAATCAGCCACGTGGTCATAAAGCCACCATACGAGCCGCCGGTCACACCCACCCGGGCGGGGTCGATTGGCAAGCCCTTGGCCAGCACCGCATCAATCCCCGCTTCAAAGTCGGGTTGGTCGGCGACTCCCCAGCTAGCTTTGGTGCCTGCTTGCCACGCCGCACCATACCCTTCGGAGCCACGGGGATTACAAAAGAAGACAAAGAACCCAGCCGCCGCCGTGGCTTGCCATTCGAGCCACATGGCGCGGGTGCCGGGACTCCACATGGCGTGCGGGCCGCCGTGGATGTGCAAAATCAGGCCGTATTGTTGGTCGGGTTCGATCAACGGCGGTGCAAGTAGCCAGCCTTGCACCATGGCACCGTCGTGCGAGGGGTACCAGATTTCTTCAAACGCCACCGTCAAGCGCTGAGGCAACAGTGCGGTATAGAGCTGGCTGAGTTGACTGACACCGCTGGCAGTGGCCAACCACAATTCACACGGGTATTGTGGGCCGCCCACACTATAGGCCACCTCGCCCGCCTGATTCACGGCAAAATCGGCAATCACCATGCCGGCATCAATCGCTGGTTGCGCCAACACCAATGGGGTAGCGTCGCCAATGGCCACGGTACTGAGGGTGCCCCGCCCATGCCATTCGGCCACATAAGCAATACCGCGGCTATCGGGTAGCCACGACCATTCGCCGATGGTGGTGTCGTGGCAATCGAGAGCGTGCCATTCACCGCCAGTGGTGGGGCGCACTAGCAGGGTCGACCCACCATAAAACGGCGCATCGTAGCGACTCGCCGTGGCGGCCAGCCATTGGCCATCGGGGGATATCTGCGGAGCACTGGCAATCGACCACGGCGCTTGATCATTCACCACCGGCGCCAGAATATTTTTTTCATCAAGGGGAATCTGGACCAAGCACCGTCCCACAAAATAACTGGTCGAGGTGACATCACGCTTGGCTACTGACCACAGCGACTGGCCGTCGCTATTCCAGACCGGTGCGAAATAATCGCGCTCGTCGTTGGTAACCCGCCGCACCGAGCTGGCGCCTTTGGCGACCTCGACGATATAAATGTGACCACGCCGGCCATCGATATAATCGGTGCCGGAGCGGAAGGGCAATTCGCTCATGACCCGCGGGTCTACGTCTTGACCGGCTAGATGGGCGAGCAGTGCTTTTTGCTGCTCGGCGATAAACGGCGTGGGTGGTGTCGGCAATGGATTGGCTTCGAGATCCAAATCGCGGGCGTTGGTGCTACTCACAAAGGCAATAAAGTGCCCATCGGGACTCCAGACCGGACTACTTGCACCGGTGGGTAGTGCGGTCAGGGCTTCGGCTTCGCCACCATCGACGGCAATCAAATAAATCTGGGCATCGCCGCCCCGATTCGACACAAAGGCCAGTGTCTGGCCGTCGGGGCTCCACACCGGCGAGCGGTCGCTCCCAGTACCGGCGCTAAACCGGCGGGGGGCAGCAGTGCCACGGCGCATCCAAATGGCACGCCGGTATTTGTTGGCGACGCCATCGGGGCTAGCGAGCACGTAGGCCAGATTGGTGCCGTCAGGGCTCCAGGCAAGTGATTCGATATGGGAGATTTGGGCGACATCACTGACGCTCCATGGGGTGGGATTGGTCATTGCGTTATCCTTTCGCAAACACAAATGGGGCGCATCATACGCCCCACTCGTTACTGGTTCTATTCCTCGTAGTGAGGGTTAATTATACGTTGGCGCTACCGTCTTGCCAGCCAGCGATATCGAAGCGTTGGGCCTTGGCACGCATGGTGCGCACTTGGTCGTCGGCCACAATTTGCTCGCCGCGGTAATGTTGGATGTCGTTGTGGATGTCGTAGGCATAGCGTTGCACCACCCATGAGCCTTGGGCCCCTTGGCGCAATATCTCGAAGTGCCATACTTGGGCATCGGTATCATACGTGGCAGCCACC
Source organism: Roseiflexaceae bacterium UBA965 (assembly GCA_002292925.1). Classification (GTDB taxonomy): domain Bacteria; phylum Chloroflexota; class Chloroflexia; order Chloroflexales; family Roseiflexaceae; genus UBA965. The sequence goes on from DBCF01000149.1 coordinate 40,171, forward strand.
AACCACACCAAATCAGCACGACGCAATGTGGCAGCTAATCGCTGTAACCCTGATACACGCGCACTACTTGATGATGGTACAGGAATAGTTGACATTGATTCACTCCTCTGATTACACGACCTATCTGATTGCGCCCATTATAACACCTTCTACGAAGGAGGAAGTATGAAGCAGGAAGTTGGAAGTGAAGTTGGAAGTGAAGTTGGAAGTGAGATCCTCGTTTG
>DBCF01000149.1:40445-54914 GCA_002292925.1 Roseiflexaceae bacterium UBA965
GGCGTTAAAAACGTCATTGCATGGGCGCGATAGCGCACGTGCAATCTCCCTGCGCAAGCATACAATTTTTATCGCCATACAGGGAGATTCCACACGACGGGTACTCGCACTGAGGCCGCAGAGGGCACTGAGGCATACTTCATTTTCAATTTTCAATTTTTCATTATCAATTCTCATGTATAATTTTGCCAAGTAGTTGCACATATTTATTGAGTACACATGCGTATTACGCTTCTTGGTACCGGGACATCGACGGGCGTCCCAATGATTGGCTGTCGTTGCTCTGTCTGCACATCGACCGATCCGCGCGACCGGCGCCTGCGCACATCGGCACTCATCGAAAGTGCCGGTGGCAATGTGCTCATCGATGCCGGACCCGACATGCGCCAACAACTGCTCGCAGCCCGAGTACGGTCACTGCATGGCGTATTGCTGACCCACGAACACCAAGACCATATCGGTGGGCTCGATGATTTGCGCCCACTCAATTACCGCATGCAGTCAGCAATCACCTTGTACGGCCAACAACGCACCCTCGACGCCGTCAAATCACGCTACCACTATGCGTTTTCAGAAAATAGCGGCAACTCGTCGCGCCCCAACCTGGCATTGGCTTCTATCGCCCCCTGGCACCCACTCACTCTCGCCAATTTGACGATTATGCCCATCCCCATCCAACATGGATCACTCAATATTTTGGGCTTCCGTATCGGCAATTTCGCGTATATCACTGATGCCAGCACCATTACCGATGATGTCTGTCAGGCCTTGCAAGGGGTCGATGTGCTGGTGATCAATGCCTTGCGTGACGAACCGCACCCGATGCATTTGTCGTTTGACCAAGCCACCGATTATGTCGATCAAATTGGTCCCAAGCGGGCCTATTTCGTGCATTTGTCACACGATATCCTGCATGCCGAGTTGGCACCACGGTTGCCGGCCCATATTCAGCCGGGCTACGACGGGCTGATGTTTGAGGTGCCGTCATGACCATTGTCATCGATGCCCGCCTCAACGCCTACCGCAACGGCGGCATCCCACAATATACGCGGCAACTCATTTATGCCATGGCCGAGGTCACCCCCACCACGGCGCTAACGATTTTGCAACATCGCCGCCAACCCGAACGCCTGGTTAGCGCACCCAATATCACCCGCCAAGTCATCTATACGCCACCGCATCACCGTTGGGAACCATGGACGTTGCCCCTCGAAATCAGCGCCGTCCACCCTAGTGTGGTGTTGTTCCCCGATTTCATTGCCCCCACACGGCGCAACTTCCCCGCCGTGGTCACGATCCACGACTTGGCGTTTTTGCATTTCAACGATTTACTCGACGACAATGCCCGTGCCTTTTATGGGCGAGTCGGTGCGAGTAGCAAGCACGCCGATGGAATCATTGCGGTGTCTGAATCAACCAAGCGCGATATTGTGCAATTGCTCGGCATCGCCCCCGAACGCATTACCGTCATTTACGAAGCAGCTGCCGCCCATTTCGTACCATTGCCCCAAACCCCCCACGAACGCAAGCGCATCAATAATGTTGATGTCACCGCCAATGCGTTTTTGTTGTTTGTCAGTACGATTGAACCCCGCAAAAACCTGCCGGTGCTGCTACAGGCCTTGCGGATTTGCCGCGATCGCCACCCCGACCGCGATTATCATTTGGTGGCGGCAGGGGCACGGGGCTGGCGCGAAACACCGATTTTGCATCAAATCGACCATTTACGCCTACACGACGCCATCACGCTGCTAGGCAGCGTCACAGACGATGACTTGCACTGGCTGTATGCCAATTGCCGCCTCTACGCCAACCCCTCGCGCTACGAAGGCTTTGGCTTGCCGTTACTCGAAGCCTTGGCCTGTGGTGCTCCGGCCTTAGCTAGCGACACCTCAAGCCTCCCCGAAATCGGTGGCGATGCGGCGCAGTACATTCCCCCCGACGACCCAATTGCTTGGGCTGACGCCATCGAGCAGTTATGGCAAGACGACGACCAACGCCATGTGATGGCGCAACGTGGTCCATCGCACGCCGCCCAGTTTTCGTGGCAGACTGCCGCCACCCAAACCCTACACCTCCTCAATCAGGTGGCCAAACCACCAAAGTAATTTATGCACTCGTCTCTACATCCAAAAGGAGCACGCTATGACTGTTTCGCCACTCGTTGATGTCGCATGGCTCAACGCCCACCTGCATGATGGTGATGTCGCCATCGTCGATACTCGCTGGTACCTGATGGATCCCAGCCAAGGAGCAGCCGAATACGCCGTCAGCCACATCTCAGGCGCCGTCCATTTGGCCATCGACGAAGATTTATCGTCGCCCGCCTGGGATGGTCCCGGCCGCCACCCGCTACCGCCCGCCGCCAAATTCATCGCCACCATCGGCAATGCCGGCATTGATGGCGACACGCATGTGGTGATTTATGACAGCGCCGGTGGCTCGATTGCCACTCGTTTGTGGTGGCTGTTGCGCTACTACGGTCATACCCGCGTGTCGCTCCTCGACGGGGGTTGGCAAGCCTGGCAAGCCGCCAATGGCGACGTGCGGAGTGGCCACGAATCGCGCCCGGCTCGCCAATTCAATGGCCAACCACAGCCCCACTTGATGATTGACGCCGACGGTGTCGAGGCATTGCGCCACGACCCCCAAGCCCTTATCCTCGACGCCCGGGCCCTCGAGCGCTACACGGGTGCTGTCGAGCCGTTTGGCCCCCGGGCCGGGCATATCCCAGGCGCGATTTCAGCGCCATTTGGGGCAAACCTCCAGGCGGACGGCACCCTCAAGCCAGCCGACGACCTCAAGCAACGCTTTGACGATCTCGGTGTCCCACAGGCTGGCCAAGTAGTCTGCTACTGTGGCTCAGGAGTCACCGCCACCCACAATATTTTTGCCATGCACCTGGCCGGCTACGATGCCAAACTCTACCCCGGCTCGTGGAGCGACTGGAGCAACACGCCCGATCGCCCCATCGCCACCGGCGAACAACCTTAATTGACTTGTGGGGGCGGCAGTTGCCGCCCCCACGTGATTGCGTAGGACACCGTCATGATTGACAGCGGACGAATTGTGCTTGGTCTCATCATTAGCACTGCCATCGGCGCCGTAGCCTACCAGCGCGGCTCACTCAGTCGTAGCGGCTGGCTAGGCGCCGTCATCACCGGCACACTCACCTTTGGCTTTGGGGGCTGGGCGCATGGGGCCAGCCTGGTTTTTTTCTTTGTCAGTTCGACCTTGTGGTCACGCCTACACAAACAGCAAAAATCAGACCTCGACCGCACCATGTTCGAAAAAGGCTCTCGCCGCGACATTTGGCAGGCCTTGGCCAACGGGGGCGTCGCCGCCCTGGCCTGTGTGGCTGGCAGTCTCTGGCCTGACTACCTCGTGCTATGGAATGCCTGCTTTGTGGGGGCTATGGCCACGGTGGCCGCCGACACTTGGGCGACCGAGCTGGGGGTGCTGGCTACCACGCCCCCCCGCCTCATCACCACCTTCAAAGCGGTGCCGCGGGGCACATCTGGCGCCATTAGTGGCATCGGCACCCTCGCCACCACACTCGGCGCTATGGCAGTGGGGATTGTCTACAGCGGCAGCACGGCGATTTTCACCACCACACCCGTCGTCGTCGCCTTTATCGGCGTCGCCACCATTGCCGGTCTCATCGGTAGTCTCAGCGATAGCCTGATGGGTGCCACCGTACAACGCCTCTACGCCGGCCCCCACGGGCTCACCGAGCGCGCTTATGCCGACGATGGCACTCCATTGCCACTGGTACGCGGTTGGCGCTGGATGAACAACGACGCTGTTAATTTTCTTAGTTCACTGATTGGCGCACTCGTGGCCGTTGGACTGATGCAAGTCATTGCATAATTATTTTTTGAAAAAACGCACCCCTAGGGTTGGTCATCGTGGTGGGCCTCTATCTGAATCGGCCCAAATAATTCGTCTTGATGGGCAACCACCGCCCGCCGTTTAATCATTTCGAGCACGGCCCACAACGACACCACCACGTCGACGCGCGTACGTGATTTTTTTGGTAATAACTCAAAAAAACTGACCCGCGCCACTTGTTGCAAGCGGGCATGAATAGTAGTCACCACATCACCCACCGTCAACATTTTGCGGGCGGGCAAGGTCACTACTGGCGCTGGTACATCGACGAGGCGCATGCGCTGTTGCCACACCACCAACAATTCATCGAGGGTCATCTGGAGCGGCAGTTGTGTGCTGGTGGCGTTGGGCAAACTGGCCACCCGCCCAAATCCTTGCCAACCGAGTTGCTCGCGCTGGCGCAACCATTCTGCGGCCTGTTTGACCTGCTGGTAGATTTTGAGTTGCGCCACGAGGTCGATGCTCTCGTCTGGCTCGTCGCTACTGCGGGGCGGCGCCGGCAATAATACCCGCGACTTAAGCACCAGCAAGCGCGACGCCAGCACAATAAACGCCGACATTTGGCCGGCATCGGGGTTGGGCATGGCCCGCACATATTGCAAATATTGATCAGCCACCTGCGCCAAGGCAATCGTGGTAATATCGAGCTCTGAGCGCTCAATCAAGTGCAACAACAAATCGAGCGGGCCTTCGAATTGGGCCAGTTGAATCGTATAGGCGGTGGTGTCGGCACTCAACATCGGTCGTCTGCCTCTGCAAATACGCGAAGCACAGGCGAATCAACCCCGTCGGCCACGTCTTGGAGCAACATACAGACGTCAATGCGTGCACCTGCCATACGTGCCATCGTTACACTACGTTGCTCGTGCTGGGCATGACGCTGCACCGGCTCGTAGTGTGTCAAAAGCCAGGTATAGACGGCAGGGAGCAGCTGTTGTGTCAGCACAATCACCCCATACCAACCCAACCCCAACGGCCGCCCGGTATCGCTGACTTTGCCGATATCGTGGAGCAATACCATGCCAATCAACGCCGGCGTAGTCGAGCCCTCTCGTTGCAACAATTGCACCACATCGAGGGCATGGCGTTGGTCGTAACGCGGCAAGCGGGCAAACAACGGTTGCTCAGCAACCGTCAATTGCGTCGCCACAAAGCGCCGCTCTGCCACACTCACACGCCCCGTCACTGCCCGCCATAATTGCCACAATCGGTATTGTATGCGTTGCAATCGCATGCCTGACTCTATCGTTGTTTCATATCAAAAAAACTTGTCCGCGCCCTACCACACCCTTAACAACCAACGGGTGAGCCCGGCGCGGTGCACCGACTGCGTTATTCGAGGTAGCCCCGGAGTTTTTTACCACGATAGGGGTGGCGGAGTTTACGCAAGGCCACCGCTTCGATTTGGCGAATCCGCTCACGGGTAATCCCAAAGTTTTCGCCTACTTCTTCGAGTGTGCGGGCTTGTCCATCACTAAAGCCATAACGCAACTCGAGGATTTTGCGTTCCCGTTCGGGCAGACTAGCCAGCACTTCTTCGAGTTCACGCCGGAGCATCAATTGTTTGGCGGCTTCAACGGGACCGGCAATCCGATCGTCTTCGATGAAATCACCCATGCGCCCTTCACCTTCTTGCCCCACCGGCATTTCGAGCGACAATGGTTGCATCGATGACGCCATCACATGGCGCACTTTGCGGGGCGTCATATCCATCACTTCGGCGATTTCTTCGGGGGTAGGCTCGCGTTGCATGGTTTGTTGCAATTTGTGGGCGGCCCGTTTGACTTGACTAATCGCCTCACCCATATGCACGGGTAGACGAATTGTCCGGCTTTGATCGGCAATCGACCGAGTGATGGCTTGGCGAATCCACCAAGTGGCATAGGTCGAAAATTTGTGGCCTTTGGTGTAATCAAATTTCTCAACGGCCCGCATCAAGCCAATATTGCCTTCTTGCACCAAATCCATCATTGTCAAACCATACGAGGTGTATTTTTTGGCAATCGACACCACCAAACGCAAATTGGCTTGGATGAGTGATTGGCGGGCTTCGTCACCTTCATTGACCAAGCGATCAAGGGGCACCCGGCGCATACAACAATCCGTGGTATCGATTTTTTCGACATAGAGCGACACAACGCGCTCGCACAAGGTGTGCAACAACCGTTCGTGACCAAGCATTTCAGATTGGCTCGCCACATAGATTCCGGCAATTTCGATGACACATCGTTCGATATCGGTGCGAACATCATGGCGTAATTCAGACGCTACGACGCCCATCAATAGTCGCCATGCATCACGGTCTTGAGGGTCAAATACCCGGAGCATGCGGTGATGACGCAGCAATTCATAAATGCGCCACAACAGCGGTGCCTGTATGGCAAGCCACTCTGCCACAATCTGCTCTACCGCGATACGATCCATGCCATCATAGGCCTGACTATTGAATTCACGTCGTTCGTGGTCGGCCCACAACCAATGGTGCATCTGCGTCACCACCCAATTCACCATCGGATGATGGGAGGGGGCAATAAATTGACACGCACATTGCGGCGCAGGCGCAGTCAGTGAATGTTGGATGTCGGCCCAGGCAGTGGCGGGTTGTGTGGCATACATACTAGGGAGCTCGTGCTGACTCAAATGGGCAGCCCACGCCATTGATTGGACTGCGAGAACAGCTAATTCATTGGCCCGCGTAATCGTCAGTTTGCTTACTAATCGTTGCGCGCGTACTTTTTGCGCTCGTTGCCCGACTTCAATACGATGGGCAAGGACAACCTCGTCTGCCGCCCGCAATAATTTTACTTTGCCGATTTCTTGCAAATACATACGCACTGGATCATCAAACGACACATCGATCGCAGTTACTGGTTCAATTGGTTCGACTTCACTCAGATCATCGCCACTCTCATCACCACGGTCGCGCCAAGATTCATCCTGCACAAACGCAGGGAGTGGCACGATTGGGTCGGCGTGGTCGGCCTGTTCGGCCATTGGTTGGCCATCATAATGCACCGTGTCGAGCGGTAGTGCCTCTTCTGGCGCAATAATTATGGGTAATAACCGATTTTCGTCGCGCATTTGGGTAATTACCGTTAGGCCCGCCTGCTGACGGGCATGCAATTGACGGCGCACCGCGTCAACGATTTGGGCGTCGTGCCCGTTGGTGTATTGCACCAATACATCGACTAATAACGCCTGGGTATGAGCATGCCGAATAATCTGGTTGACGAGTGCATCAACAAGGACATCTGGCTCACTATGAGTCTGCGTCATTTTTATTCCCTCACCGCAGCACGGTGGTATAACGTGCCAAAAGATAGCCGCAGTGTACCCCCAGAAATGCATCAGAGTTATTACTACAACCAACCTACGGTAGTACAAAACTTGCCGCATTTCTATGGGTACTATATCATTTACCAAGGTATAACGTCAATGTTTTGTGAATGTTTTGTATAAGGGAGAATGAATGTGACGGTATTCTATCAACGGGTGGCCAATGCCATCGCCAACCACAATAGTTTGCTTTGTGTCGGCCTCGACCCCGACATTCAGCGCTTACCGGCACCGCTTCGTACCCATCCCGACGCCGTGTTTCAGTTTTGTGCCGACATTATTGCTGCCACCCACGATGTGGTGGCCGCCTACAAGCCCAATATTGCGTTTTTTGAAGCCATGGGAGTGGCGGGCATCGACATATTGACCCGTCTGATGGCGCTCCCCCGCACCAATCTGTGGATCCTCGATGCCAAACGGGGCGACATCGGCAACACTGCCGCCGCCTATGCCAGCGCCGCATTTGACCATTACCAGAGCGATGCCATCACCGTTAATCCCTATTTGGGTGGCGACTCGCTCGAACCGTTTTTAGCCAACCCCGACCACGGGGCATTTTTGCTCTGTCGCACGTCAAATCCTGGCAGCCGCGACGTCCAAGAGCTCATCCTCGCCTATGGGCGCCCATTGTACATTGCGATTGCCAGTATGGCCGCCACCCAATGGAACAGCAACCGCAACGTAGGCTTAGTCGTCGGCGCCACCCAGCCAGCCGCGTTACAGGCTGTACGCGCCTGTTGCCCCGATTTGCCCTTTTTGTTGCCGGGTATCGGGGCCCAAGGGGGCGATTTGGCCCAAGCCTTGACCGCTGGGCTCGATGCCCAACGCGCCGGCCTGCTCGTCAACGTCTCACGCAGTGTGCTCTATGCCGCCAGTGATGCCACGTATGCCAGCGCTGCCCGTGCCGAAGCCATCCGCACCCGCGATGCCATCAACACCATCCGCTTTAGCAAATGACACGTTGACAAAAAAGAGTGCCGAGACGTTTATCACGTCTCGGCACTCGTTTTATTGACGCCCACACAAATTACGGTTGCAAATCACCACTAATTTCGCGCGAGCGCGTCACAAACCAATGCACGATATTGCGGAAGCGCGATTCGCGGCCAATCATCAGATTGATAGTGCCGGGGATATCACTGCGCCGCGAAATCGCCGTCCCCCCCAAATCACGGGTAGCGGCATAGACTTGTAACGGCTGGTACATGATGATACTCGGCGCCAAATCAATCCAACGTTGCTGAAACTCTGCATAGAGTTGCAGGCGGTTTTCGATGTTGCTATCGATACGAGCCAGTGACAATGAATCATCAATGATGCTATCTTGTAGGCCGGCATAATTACGCCCAATGCCGATTTGACTCGAATGCCATAATTCGTACACATCTGGATCAGAGCCGAGGTGTTGCCAGCCATGCAACGCCATATCAAACTTACCTGTTTCAAGGCGTTTCTGGAGCTCTTCGCCATCGAGTTGGGTCACACGCACGGTGATACCCACCACACCGAGTTGGGCCGCAATGTCTGTAGCCGCCAAATTACGGTCAGGGGAACCATCGACGAGTAATTCAAAATCTAAGCGCTGGGTGCCACGCACGCGCACGCCATCGCTCCCCGCCACAAACCCGAGTGTGTCGAGCGCTTTGGCAACGCGCTCTTTGTTGGGGATGTACCAGACGGCGGTAGGACTATAGGCCCACAACCCTGGCATCGTTGGTGTGTCAATACGTGTCACTTGCCCCGGCAACACCCGCTTGATTAAATCATCGCGGTCAATTGCTTGGGCTAATTGCTGGCGAAACGCGACGTCATCAAACGGCGCATTACGCAGATTAAACGTCAAAATCGTATAGGCATCAACGGGCACGGCATGCCGCACAAATCCACGCGGCACATTGTATGACCCTACACTCCCGGTGCCGGCATACGCCATACCACTGATTTCACCTTTGGTGAGGGCGGCAAACGCTAGTGATTCATCTGCATAAAACCGCAATGACACGGTACCAATTAACGGCTTACCGAGGTAGTAATCAGGATTCGCTGCTAATTCGACCCCATCACCACTGACACTCGTCACTTGATAAGGACCAGTACCCACCGGCTTCAAACTAAATGGCGAACTCGCCCACTGCTCAGGAGGAGTATCTTGCAACATGTGGGCCGGCAATATCGGCACCGTGGCATACTTCAAAAACGGTGCAAACGGTGCCTGTAATCGACAACGCACACTCCGCTCACCAGCCCGCTCGACTAATACCGTACGCCATACTGTCGACAAACTCGCCGAGCCCGTATACGCAGGACCTTGCACAGACCGCAACGTGAACAACACGTCGTCAACCCCAAACGACTCTCCGTCATGCCACTTCACGTCACTACGCAACGTAAATGTGTACACCATACCCGTGCTATCAATGTCCCATGATTCAGCCAACCCGGGTTCTGGAGAGCCATCGAGACCAATCCGTACCAGCCCATCAAACACGAGGGCATGCACATCACCAGCCGCTTGGTCTGTCGATGTATCACTGACCAGCGGGTTCAAGGTGGTAGGCACGCCCACGATGCCCTCAATAAATGTACCACCCGCAGTAGGTCGTGACACCGCGGCCCGTGATACCGCAAGGTATGACATTAGGCCCAGCACCAAAAAAGAACTTACTACTGCGATGACAATTTGTATGCGTATGCGCCGTGACATGGCTGACTAAAACAACCACAAACCAGCGGCTGGTTTGGCAGTACCAAAAATCGGCAAGCTCGCAACCAACGCCAAAATCAAAAACAATACCCCAAGCACAATCGTCGCTTGGAACATGGTTTTTTCAAGTCCACGCTTGGTCTGGTAAATCGACGAGGCATCGCGTGATTGTAACCCGGCGTTGCGCCCTTGTAGTACCACCAAAAACGTCAGTGCTGCACCCAGCACAATCAATGCAATCGACAATGCGGTATCCATGCAGTTAGCCTCCCTAATCAATCATCGTTTATCACGATAATCTTCACTACTATCTGTGGGATTATATCATATCATGGTTACTGCTGTTGATTGCACCCGCACATTATCGTTAAAAAAGTTATCATGGCTTCCATCACACCATACATTTCAGCTGTGGCACAAACATTGCCATGGCACCGGCAGTCTTTTTGTCGCCATCATGGTACGATACATACATCAACAATCACCCCACAAGGAGTACCCGTATGAGTGTCAATTGGCGTGGCGTTATCCCCGCAGTCACCACCCCTTTCAATCACGATGACAGCATCGACCATGGCTTTTATCATGAGCACATCCAGTGGATGCAATCTGCCGGCTGTATCGGCGTGGTCCCCAGTGGTTCACTCGGTGAGGGCGCAACCCTGACTATGGCCGAAAAAATCTCCCTCTACAAAACCGCCGTCTCGGCCCTCAACGGACACGGCGCCGTCATCCCCGGTATCGCCGCCTTGTCGACTGCCGAAGCCGTCTATATGGCCAAAGCCGCAGCTGATGCTGGCTGCAAAGGCTTGATGGTATTGCCACCCTATGTCTATTCCACCGATTGGCGCGAAATGAAAGCCCATATCACCGCCGTCATCAGTGCCACCGATTTGCCTGTGATGCTCTACAACAATCCCCCCGCCTACAAAACCGACTTCACCCCTCACCATGTGGCCGAATTGGCCAGCGAATACCCCACCCTGGTCGCCATCAAAGAATCTAGCGCCGACGTACGCCGCATCCACGCCATCCGCGCCCTGATCGACAATCGCCTCGAATTACTAATGGGTGTCGATGATCTCATCGTCGAAGGCATCAATGTGGGCGTCACCGGCTGGATCGCCGGGCTGGTCAATTCCTTCCCCCATGAATCAGTCGCCTTGTTTGACCAAGCGCTCGCCGTCGCCAACGGCCAGGGCGACAAAGCCAAACTGGCCGCCTTGTACCATTGGTTTTTGCCATTGCTCCGCCTCGATGTGGTCACCAAATTCGTCCAACTCATCAAACTCAGCCAAGAAATGGTCGGCATGGGCAGTAGTCGGGTGCGGGCCCCCCGACTTGTCCTGAGTGGCAGTGAGCTCGCCGAAGCACACGCCATCATCGCCCACGCCATTGCCACGCGCCCCACGCTCTAAAAAATGCACGGATGATGTCCCGTCGGTTATACCGCAACCGGCGGAACATCATTAACACAGCGCACAATCGGCGTACCATTGTACAAATCGATGCCGGTCAGACTGCCATACTCGACCCGCCACATCCAGTGATTTGTCAGTGGTTGTTGCAACAAATAACACAACACGATTTGGATGGGCAAGGCCTGTGTCACCACCACCACCCGCTCCCCGGCAGCCACCTGCAACAACGATTGCCAGCCTTGGAGCACTCGATGTGCCACCTGTGCCAGCGACTCGCCCCCACTTGGTGGTGCATGCAACGGGTCACGCATACGCGCCGCGCTGTCACGTGGGAATTGCTGGCTCGCTTCGCGCCACGTCAACCCCTGCCACCCCCCCATCGCCTGATCGGCCCACGCCGGCATCGGCACGACGGCACATCCCTGTGCCGTCGCAATCACGCTAGCACTCGCTATGGTGGCAATCTGTGGCGCACTATAGACCTGCGTGATACGTTGACGGCGCAACCCAGTCACCAAGGCCTGCGCCTGCAATTCGCCATAGTCGGTCAATGGGCTAGCACTCTGCCCCATAAAGCGCCGCTGCTTGTTGAGCGCACTTTGCCCTGCTCGTGCCAGCCAAATCGTCGTGCGCATCTGGTATCTCCTTTACGCCAACACCCCTCTTGCACAACGTCGTGCAAGAGGGGTGAAGTATGAGTGATTATTTGGTACAACTGCCTGCCGGGATTACCACCGTCACATCACGCGTATTAATCCGCGGGTCAATATTGAGCACCAAATCTTTAATTCTATATTGGGCTTCTTTGGCTGCCTTATCAAGCAACCCAGTTTCACAAGCCTGTTTACTTGCTTTCGCCTGCCCATCAATCTGAGCCTGTGCAATATATTTAGCTTTATTTGATTCTATAACCAAATATTTCCACCCATCTGGCTTATACGCATACTTCGTCAATTTCGCATCAACTGACGGTGCTTCAAGTCGTGGTGCTGGCAATGTGACGGTAATTTTGTTATCGGGATTAACTGTCACATTCATCAATTCCATATCAACAGTTGCACCCACAGTATATATCGCCTCCATCACAAATAAATCCCCATTGTTCCAAACAGGTGATTTATTTTCATCGCTATAGGTCACGCTTACAGCCATAATTTGTTCATAGGTAATCAAACGACTTTCAGCCTTCACACTTAGCTCAATTGCTTTTACTTTGACCACATACGTGGTCGGCGACGGCGTCATGGTCGGTTGCAGTGTGCGTGTGGCAGTGGGAGGCAATGCCGTCGCCGTGGGGGTACTTTCGGGCGCTGCCGTCGCCATCGCCGTGGCTGCCGGGGCTGGCGTAGCTACTGCCGACGCCACCGGTGCAGTTGGCTCAGCCAACAACAGCGGCCGGAACTGGTCGCTATAGGGTGACCGCAAGAACAAGATGAATGCACCCACAATCAGAATTGCCAACACAATTGGATTTCGGAACATGGTAGTCTCTTTTCTCTGTATATCTACTATTATTGTGAAACGCTACACGTGCCGGCGTCAATCACCACATCAACCGATTCCAATGCCGGGTTAAACGACTTAATCAGCTTCTCGAGATTCACTTGGGTGCGATCCGCAGCATCTTGGAGCAATGTGCTCTTGCATGCTTCGTCTTTGATGTTGTTCACTGCTTGCAATCGTGCTTCTTCGGACAGCCGCACATCTTCATTCGACACAAACACCCCATTCTCGGCTTTGGCATAGGTCAAACGTTCGTCGATTTGCGGGTCATACAGCTTGGTTGGCGCCAAATGAATCACCAAGCGCTTGCCGTCTTCACTGATGTCGATATCCTTTTCGTCGAACCCTTCCAGACTCGTCCCCGCCATCACCGTCCCCGCCGCTGTCATCCGCACCTTTTGGCCTACAAATGGCGCCATCCAACTCTCGGCTTCGGCGTTTTGCAATTCGAATTGAGTGGTAATTACCGCCTGCTTCATCATCCAATCATTCATGTTGGTGAGCTGACGCACAATCGTGCCTTTGTCCAGCTTGAGAATCGGTGGGTCCGAATCTTTGCAATACAACAGGGTTTCAGGCTGCATCTGCACAATCTTACCCATCCACTGCAACCAGCTCGGTAATTGGCTGGGATACATGTTTGATACCAATATTAACGACAAACCCAATGACAATGCCAACAACACACCATACAAATTTGTTCGTGACATGACGGTTATTCCTTTACTTCACAAAAAACGAATCACAGTATATACGTAATTACTGTTAAAACAGTTGCAATTTAATGATACTATTTTATAAATCCACAAATGTGGTTTTAAATTATCGCTAATTACATAGTCGATTGGTGAAGCGACGTCATTTCAATTCATTGTATCGCACAGGTTACACATGACGTTATTTCGCACAGGGCACACAGCGGGCACAGAGGCGTTTTTTATATGGCGTCATTGTATAGTGCCACAACAAAAATCCCCCCATAGCTACAATCAAGTAGCCAGGGGGGAAGTGTACGAACCAGTTTATTCAGCAGTAGGAGTGATGCCATTCACTGCAATCCGTTTGGGTTGGGCGTTGGCGCTTTTGGGGACGCGCACGGTCAAAATACCATTGGCACTCGTGGCACTAATCTGATCACCTTCCACCGACAGGGGGAACTCGATGCGGCGGGCGACAGCAGTCACCGCGAATTCACGCAAATGGCGGCGCTCGTCGTGATTGTGCTCGGCGGCAGTAGCCTCACCCTTGATGGTCAACGTGCGACCCACCAACGTGAGCTCAAACTGCTCGGGGGCGATGCCAGGGGCCACCAACTTGACGGTATAGCCTTGGGCATCTTCGCTGACTTCGATGGCGCCGGTGCTGGCGGGGCGAGTGGCATTGTGCTTCAACATGTCAGCCATTGTGTAGATAGTCATGATCGTGTTCTCCAGTACGCGCTGGTCATTCCAGCGGTGCGATTAACGTATCTACACTATACCCCGCCGTGCATTAGAATCACGTATACGCAGTGTTGGTGTTGTGTTGGCGTTATGTTGGCGAAGTATTAACGCCGGGCCAGACCCGTTGCGGGGGCATCACCACCGTCACCGCATCACCTAGGCTAATCGCCCC
>DBCF01000149.1:54983-56751 GCA_002292925.1 Roseiflexaceae bacterium UBA965
GTCAATTTGGCATCGTTGTAGTGCGTGGCAATCACTTGACCGGGGCCGGTACAGGGCTGATTTTCCCAATCAACCACCAGCGCTGCCCCCGAAGCAAAAATCAGTCGGGTGGCAGGGGGCAACAGCGTCAAATGGGGAATCCCGGCGAGCACCATGTTGGCGCCCAACCACTCCGGGCGGATTTCGGGCAACGCAAGGGTCTGCGCCGTCGCCGCCAATTCATCGGCGGCCACAATCGTGACTTGGCGTTCGTTGCGGATCTCACTGCCACGCCGGTAATGGGGCACGCGCACGTCGGCCTTGCGCACCAGCCCGGCGTGACTATCACCCACCACCCCCTGCCAATCCAACGTCAAGGTTGGCACAGGACGGGTGACGAGGGTGCCGGCAATATCACCGACGGCCAGCCACGTCACCGTGGCGGTCAATTGTTGTTTGGGCATCACACCCTCCTTTTTGAAAACTATATCACTGACACTACGCGTCGATTTTGTGCCAGGCCACCAACGTCCCTGCCACCCAGGTAGGGTCGGGGGCTTTGTAGAGGGCGGCGGCGTCACTCGCAATGATGTCGATGATTTCGGGGCGCATCGGACCTAGCACTGCCCGCATTACTTGGCCGGCATCACGGTGATCGCTTTTGGCGGCGACACAGTGTTGGTTGTAGCCGGCATAATCAGCCTCGGCCAGCATTTGGGCGCCGGCCATGATGGTGCGGTGAGCCAACTCTAGCCCCCCTTTTTCAGGGAAGTACGACTGGTCGATCGGTGTGCCATAGCCAATGCCATGGTGAAACATGTCGGCGGTTGACACCACCACGGCGTTTTTGGCGATATCGACTACCTCATCATAGCCAGGGAGCAAGGTGGGTTGGCCGCCAGCCAACCACGGATAGCGCTCAATCACGCGGGGCATTTTTTTGCCATAATAATCGGCCGCCACTTCCCACAAATAGCGCCAGGTAAACAAGGCATGGTCGTAGGCCCATTCATCGCCACGAGTCAAGCCAGGCCCTTGGATGCCCCAGATGCGGTCAGTCGACGGGTCGCCACCAGCAGCCACGCGCCGGCGGGCTTGCTCCATTTCGTCACTAAAGGCATGGAGCACACTCAGCACCAGTACCGTGTCGGCGCCGCTGTCGATACAGGCGTTGATACAGGCCGCGATTTGCTTGGCGCACTCTGCCACCCCGGCGTGGGGGAATACCAAGGCGCCCCCTTTTTGTAAGACCGGCGCAAGTTGCCATTCTTGGGCTTCGACCAGCTTGGCGCGGGCACCTTTCAGGCCGAGGGCGGCATGTTCTTGGGCATATTGATGCGTAATATCAATGCGCAGTTGATTGAGATCCATGATAGGGTTCCCTCTCATATATTTTTTGACGACCCACATGCTAGAATTATACACGGGGTTGTGCATCACACCGAAGGAGCATACCAATGCGACATATCATGATTACCGGCGCATCAACGGGGATTGGTCGGGCCTGTGTGGCCAGTGCCATCGCCCGGGGCTTTCAGGCCGTCGCCAGTGTGCGCACCGCAGCCGACGCCACCAGCCTGACCACCGAATTTGGCACCCACGTCACGCCAATTATTATGGATGTGTGTGATAGCCCCAGTATCAGTCAAGCCGCTGCTGTTGTGTCAGATTTATTACAAAAAAACACCTTGGCAGGGTTGGTGAATAACGCCGGCATCGCCGTGGCTGGTCCCAGTCTGCATCTGGCGGTCGGCGAATTTCGCCATCAATTCGAGGTTAATTTCTTTGG
>DBCF01000005.1 GCA_002292925.1 Roseiflexaceae bacterium UBA965
GAGAATCGCCCGTACGACATCATTGCATGGCGCCATGTGCAATAGCGCCAAATCGCGCCAATGCGAGTAGCGCTTCGACGGTCAATTTGCCCGTCCAGTGGGCGTGGGCGATGTGCCATTGTGTAGGATACTGCCCCCACGTCCAGGTCGGCTGAATGCATCCATCGCGTTCGAGTGTTTCGATAAGAAATGCACACTGTGCGGTGACCGCATCTGCCAACACGTCATACCACGGGTCATGGGCTGATTCAACGACCAACAATGGCGTAGGCACATAGGTAGTCCGCCACGCCACTGGGTCACAATTGATGGTACCGGCAATGGTACGGCGGAGATGTGGTAACAGCTGCACCTGCCACTGTGGGGGCGCCAAGCGATACCAGCGCACATAACAGGCCAGCACATGTTCTTCCATGCGATCAGGTTGAGCAGCGAGCCGTGTCACGGCTTGGGCGGCGATGGTATCAATCAAGTGCCAAGCGCCGGGGGGTTGATAATGGTGGAAGTAGCCGAGAATCTCAACCGTGGGGTTTTCGCTGAGGGCATCAATCGCACTCAGTCCATCGGCACCGCGATGCCACCACGGCGCATGGGGGGTATCGTTGACGGTTGGCGCGGTGGCAAGCCACTGTAGTTTCGCCGTATCGACATGGCGAGCAAGATAGGCCAAGGCAGGTTGCACTGCAGGGTGCGTGGCTGGTAATCCCAGTAGCACCGCATACTGCAAGCCAATTGTGGTTGTCAAGGGACCAGAATCAGGCGTCCACATATCGGGTTCGATACCGTGCCCATAGCCACCATCAGGATTCTGGTAGGTGGCCAATAGCGCCGCCACCGTGGCGTGCTGGGTGGCAGCACGGCGCCACGTCAACACCGCTTGATCGAGGGGGCGGGCGATTTGCATTACCGTCGCGCAAACCCGCGCATACGTTTGGCTACTTAGTTGCATCATTGGGGCCTCCGTACATCCGCAATCGTTGTGTCGTAGTAGAGCCGCAGCCTGCTGCGGCTCTACTACGACACAAAAAAACCGCCGGCGTAAGCCTAGCGGTTTCGGTGGCGGGGAGGGAGAGATTCGAACTCTCGATAGAATTGCTTCTATAGCGGTTTAGCAAACCGCCGCACTAGGCCGACTATGCGACCTCCCCATGTGTTGAGTGATGGAATGGAGGAGAGAGAGGGATTCGAACCCTCGGAACGTTAGTTCTCTCGTTTTCAAGACGAGCGCGATCGACCACTCCGCCATCTCTCCAACCGTGATGTACACACGTGGCCGGTTTTGACACCGACCACGTTGTTGTTGGCAGGCGGGGCAGGAATCGAACCTGTAACCTGCGGATTTGGAGGCCGCTGCTCTGCCTAATTGAGCTACCCGCCTTCACACCGTGTCTAGTATACTCTAAAAAAATTGCCATTGCAAATCCAAATTGCCCAACCCGCCAATTTCCTCCCATTGTCGCTTTTCAAAACAAACCTGACACATAGTTATTGAATTTCAATAACTATGTGCTATAGTCGCACTAACAGTGATTGTGTCGTGAAACGCACGGCTTATTCACCGCCCGACCGCGAACTTTTTTTTCACCAAAAACGTCAACGCTCTATGAAACTGCCATCATGGGTGCCACAACTCTTCATCAGTATCTTGATCATAACGTTGCTGGGCGTTATGCGCATACCCGTGCAAGCCACCAGCGATCCACGCTTTTATGATATGGGCACTCCTACCCTGCAGACGATTTGGGTCGATGCCACTGCCGGCAATGATGCCAATAGCGGTACGAGTCGCACGAGTGCCAAACGGAGCGTAAGTGCCGTCTGGAACAGCATCCCCGCCAATACCACCCTCATCACCGGCTATCAAATCATGCTGGTGAGTGGCGTGTATGACTCGACGCGGATGCCCAATTATTGGGAAAACCGGCGCGGGACTGCCCAATTCCCCATCATCATCCGGAGCGCCGATGGCGCGGGTGCTGCCACTATCACCCGCGACCTCAATATATACAATGTGTCCTATTTGTACCTGATAGATCTGGCTATCGTCCCGGCCGGTGGAGGCGACGTGGTGCATTGCGAGCGGTGTAACTACCTTTTTATCAAAAACAGTACCTTGAACGGCGGCCCGAGTCGTGAAGCCCACGAAACGCTCAAAGTCAACCAATCGCAATATGTCTACCTCGAACACAACAACATAAGTAGTGCCGCCGACAACAACATTGACTTTGTGGCGGTGCAATATGGTCACATCCAGAGCAACGTCATCCACGATGCCGGCGACTGGTGTATGTACACCAAAGGGGGCTCTGCCAACATCCGCATCGAAGGCAACGAAATTTACAATTGTGATGTGGGGGGCTATGTAGCAGGCCAAGGCACCGGATTCGAATACATGGTCACGCCGTGGCTACATTATGAAGCCTACGACATCAAATTCATCAACAACGTCATCCACGATACACTCGGGGCAGGGATGGGGGTCAATGGCGGCTACAACATTTTGTTGGCCTACAACACGCTCTACCGTGTGGGCACCATTAGCCACGGCCTCGAAGTAGTCTTTGGGCTGCGCTCGTGTGATGGTGATACCAACGCCGCCACCAGCTGTAGCACAAATTTGGCGCGCAATGGCTGGGGCACCACGACAATCGCGAGTGATGGCGAGCCGATTCCCAACCGCAACGTGTTCATTTTCAACAATATTTTGTACAACCCGCCGGGGGTGCAGAGTGAGTGGCAACATTTCGCAATTCATGGGCCACGCACACCGAATGGGGGAACGAACATCCCCAGCCCCAGTCGTAGCGACACCAATCTACAAATCAAAGGCAACATTATTTGGAATGGGCCGGCAGATTTGTCGCTAGGGTTGGGTGACAACCAAGGGTGTCTGCCCAGCAACCCGACTTGCAACGCGACACAGCTGCTGGCCGACAATCGGATTAATACGTTGCAGCCCCAGCTCAACAACCCCAGCGGCGGGGATTTCCGGCCCAACCCGACAGGCAATTTGGTGAGCATTACGAGCGTGGCAATACCCGACTTCCCCGACGAGCGCCCCAGCTCCCCGCTGGCGCCATTGGGGGACTTGTTCAACCAAATTGGGCGCGACATCAATAACACGGCGCGGCAACCAGGCATCCCCGGGGCGTTCGCCGTCGCCGACAATAGTAGTGCCACCAACACCCCACTAGCCACGCCGACGTTTAGTCGTACCGCCACGCGGACGCACACATTGACCAACACCCGTACCAATACCCGGACACGCACATTGACCAACACCCGCACCAATACGCGCACGCGCACCGACACGGCCACCCCTACCATCAGCAAAACGCCCACCGTATCGCGCACGCCTACCAATACCCCCACCGCCAGCAATACGCGGACGCCGACCAACACCCGGAC
>DBCF01000067.1 GCA_002292925.1 Roseiflexaceae bacterium UBA965
GGCACCCTTTCTGACTATCGCATTTTGGGGATGGTCGGGCGTGGTGGCATGGGTGCAGTGTATCGCGTAATGCGCTTAGCTGATCATACGGTGTGGGCGCTCAAAGAGATGCGACCCACCGAAGAAATGCGCCCTGTCGAGGACGCTGACCAGCGCCGGCTTTTTTTGCAGGAAGCCGAATTGTTGCGCACTTTGTCGCACCCCAATCTCCCTGCGGTGTCCGAAATATTTGTCCACGACGGCCGTCCCTGTATCGTAATGGAATTTGTGGCCGGGCAGACACTCGACGAGCGCATCCGGGTCGCCAATGCCGCCTTGGCCGCGCCGCAAGTCATCAGTGTCTGTATTCAAGTGGCCCGGGTATTGCATTACATGCATACCCGTACGCCAGCGATTATTTATCGTGACGTCAAACCTTCCAACATCATGTTGCGGGCTGACCGTGTCATCAAACTCATCGACTTTGGTGTGGCACGGACCTACAAACGTCGCCAAGCCAAAGACACCGTCGCCATGGGCTCGGCCGGCTATGCGCCACCCGAGCAATACGGCAAAGGCCAAACCGATTCCCGTTCTGATGTCTATGGCCTTGGCGCCACCTTGTTGCATTTGCTGACCAATATCACGCCAGTGCCACTGCATCAACCGA
This sequence comes from Roseiflexaceae bacterium UBA965, assembly GCA_002292925.1. GTDB lineage: Bacteria > Chloroflexota > Chloroflexia > Chloroflexales > Roseiflexaceae > UBA965. The sequence continues at coordinate 650 of DBCF01000067.1, forward strand.
CGGTTGGTTCGATCAAACGCCTAAACGTCACGGCGAGTAGTGATCTCGAATTGGTGATTATCAAGTCCATGGAGCATGACCCCGATCGTCGCTACCAGACCGCCGCCGAAATGGCCGATGCGTTGATTGCCTGCCTCGATGAGGCATACGTGGATCCTACCATTGGCGTGACCCCACCTGCAATTATCCCAGCCGGGCATACCGATGGGATTCAGGTATGTGCGGGGTGTGGGCATGTCAACCGTGGCGATTCACGCTTTTGTAGTAGCTGTGGCATGCCGCTCGGCGCCAACGAACCCCGCTCGGTGTTGCTCATCGTGGCCTCGCCACGTGGCTCACATCGTGTACGCCTCGACCGCTTCCCGGCACGGATTGGTCGCCGTGATGCCGCCCAACGCCTCTACCCCGAGATTGATTTGGCCGATTACGACCGCGGCGTCGCTTCGCGGAATCATGCCTTGATTATCGAACAAGATGGTGAGCATTTGCTCGAAGACCTCGCCTCACTCAATGGGACGGCCCTTAACGGCACCAACGTCCCCTCACATCAGCCGCAGCGCCTGCGACCAGGTGATCGTATCCGGATTGGCGAAGTCGAAATCGAATTCCGCTGGGAGTAATCAATGAAACCTCGTGTTCTCGTGTTGCGGGCCGCTGGAATTAATCGTGATGGTGATGCGGCGCGGGCCGTGACGATGGCCGGCGGTGAGCCCGATTTAGTGCATATTGGGCGGATTGTCGATGGCAGTGTATCAATATTTGATTATGCCATGGTGATTGTCCCTGGTGGTTTTTCGTATGGTGATCACCTCGGCGCGGGGCGCTTACTCGCCGTCGATTTGATGCATCGCTTAGGCGATAGCATGCGCCGCTTCGTCGAAGACGGCCGGAGCGTGTTGGGCATCTGTAACGGCTTCCAAGTCTTGGTCAAGTCAGGATTACTTCCGGGTAATATCCAAGCCTCGTTGACCCACAATGCCTCACAACGCTTCGAATGCCGCTGGGTGCGCTTGCAAGCCCAACCCGGCAACTCGATTTTTACCCAACACATGACCGATCCCATCGAAGTGCCCGTGGCGCATGGCGAAGGCCGTTTTGTTACCACTGATCCCGCCGAGCTCACCCAACTCCAAGCTGCTGGCCAAGTGGCCTTTTGTTATATTGATGAACATAATGTACCGACCGAGGCCTATCCTGCCAACCCCAACGGCTCACGTTTGGGGATTGCTGGCGTCTCTGACCCCACCGGGCGCATTCTCGGTTTGATGCCCCACCCCGAAAACGCCGTTGCACCGTGGCAACACCCCCGTTGGACCCGCGAACAGCGCACCCACGGCGATGGGTTGGCCTTGTTCCGCAATGGCATTCAATGGGTCAGCCATATTTAGCCGTGCTTTTTTTGAAAAATAATCCTCGTTGCATCATGCACCCACTGTCTGTCCATTGATTGTTACGGACTCTGTGGGTGCTCATGGCGTGTCAGCAACTGACAGTCCATGCCATTTTCGCAGTTTTTCAAAGAGAGGAAGCGTGACGATGCGGGTAATGATTACCGGATCGAGTGGGCAAATCGGTACCAATCTCGGCTTGCGGCTACTTGATGCTGGCCACACGGTGTTTGGCATCGATCGCCGCCAAAACAGCTGGACTGACCGAATTCCTACCCTTTTGCAAGACCTCAGTATGCCCTACCGCGACTTTGTGGGGGGGATAGGTGGTGCACCCTACCCACCATGCGATGTGGTGGTGCATTTGGCTGCCAACGCCAAGGTCCACGAACTGGTGCAGTACCCCCATCGCGCCCTCGAAAATATCACCGTGACTTTTAATGTGTTGGAATATTGTCGCCAGCAACAGGTGCCGGTGGTTTTTTCGTCGTCACGTGAGGTGTATGGTGACATCCAGCGCTACCTCACTGAGGAGCGCACGGCAGATTTTGCCTTTGCCGAAAGCCCCTACTCAGCCAGCAAAATCGCCGGTGAGTCGTTGGTTTATTCATATGCACGCTGTTATGGGTTGCGCTACGTGGTCTTTCGCTTTTCGAATGTGTATGGGCGCTACGACAATGATATTGAGCGGATGGAGCGGGTGATTCCGTTGTTTATCCGTGAATTGCAAGCGGGGCGACCAATTACCGTCTTTGGTCGCGAAAAAACCTTGGATTTTACGCATGTCGACGATTGTGTCGACGGGATTATCCGTGGAATTGACGCACTCCATACCCGCCGTATCGATGCCGAGACCATCAACCTGGCCTATGGCAAAGGCAACACCCTGGTGGCCATGGCGCAGTATGCGGCGCATGCGTTGGGGATTGCCAACCCCGACATCCGCATCGAAGAAAGCAAGCGGGTCGGCGAGGTAACCTACTATATCGCCGATTTGACCCGTGCCCAACAATTACTTGGCTACGCCCCACAGATTGATTTAGCCCAAGGGATTGCTATGGCTGTTGACTGGCAGAAAGAGATGCCGTAGAGACGCATCCTGCTGCGTGTATGGCGTCATTCCTGGCCTTCGGCGTCATGCAATGACGCCATGCGACGTAGGAAGTATAAAGTCGGAAGCGTGAAGTTCCAGCGCCCAGCTGTCTCGCACAGAGGGCGCAGAGCGCACAGAGGTGTTTTGTTGATTGTTGTGCGCCGATGTATGGCTGTCACACTTCCTACTTCCTACTTCCTACTTCCTACTTCCTACTTCCTACTTCCATAGCGTTATTCTATGCCGGTTGCCTTGGCAACCGTCGCGTGGAATCTCTGCGGGCTGGCACCTAATGATGGTGGCGTGATACGACGTGGAGTAATCAATTCCTGACCGCACGGAGATTGCACTGCGCCTTCGGCGCCATGCAATGACGTTGGGGGTGTGTCTCTGTGTCCTCTGCGAGCCCTGCGCGAGATAAATGGCAGATTGCACGGGCAGACGATTTATCGGTTACCACGACATAAATGGTGTCTCTGTGTGCTCTGCGTGCCGTGTAAGAGATACAGAACGTACAGGGGATAACAGCACCCCCTCATCACTATAGTGACGAGGGGGTGAGCAACAGCAATAATTGCGTTGTGTGCTTAGACGACGAAATTACTTGATTTCGACGGTGGCGCCGGCTTCGACCAGCTTGGCCTTGGCAGCATCGGCTTCTTCTTTGCTGACGGCTTCTTTGATGGCCTTGGGGGCACCATCGACCAAGTCCTTGGCTTCTTTGAGGCCGAGGCTGGTGAGTTCGCGCACTGCTTTGATGACTTGGATCTTGTTTGCGCCGGCATCCTTGAGGACGACGTCAAACTCGGTCTTTTCTTCGACCACAGCGGCGACAGCGGCAGCGGCGGGAGCGGCGGCACCCATCATCATAGGAGCAGCGGCGGTAACGCCCCACTTGTCTTCCATGGTCTTCTTGAGCTCGACCAATTCGAGGACGTTCAAGGTTTCGATGCTAGCAATAATGCTGTTGATTTTGTCGTTCGACACGGTAGTGCTCCTGTTAGTTTAGACAGTCCGCAGTCATGCGGCTGATACACAATACAAAAAACTAGGCGGCCTTCTCTTCTTCCATTTTGTCGATGCGTGCTTGCACGGCATAGACAACACTGGTAGCGGTGCTGTTGAGGACATTGACGATCCCAGCGACTGGAGCTTCGACGACGCCCAAAATTTGTGCCAAGGCTTCGAGGCGGGTAGGCATGCTTGCGATAACGTCGATTGACGTATCACCGGGTACATAGACATTCCCCAAAAGTCCACCGCGGAAGGTGAGCTTTTTGGCAGTGACGTTGTATTCCTTGAGCGCTTTGGCGACGACCGCTGCATCGTTATAGGCGAAGCAGAGTGCCGTGGGGCCATACAAGGCGGGTTCGATGTCTCCATTACCGGTGGCACGGGCTGCGATGAGCGTAAGCGTGTTTTTGGCAATGACGAATTCGCCGCCGAGTGGGCGAAGTTTGTTGCGCAATGTGGTGATTTCAGCGACAGTGATACCGCGGTAGTCAGCCACGATGACGGCTTGCATTTTCTGCATTTTGACCGTCAAATCGGCAACTTGTACAATTTTGCGTGGTGTTGGCATTATTTCACCCCCTTCCTTTTTTGCGTTCGTTATAAGACAAAACCAAACGGGCTACCGTATACGAGACACGGTAGCCCGTCAAAATGCATGGGAATGCACGTTCACAGGGTCTACCTCAGTCGGTGGATTGCTCCATTAAGCACATGGCGCCGACGATCTCTGGTAGTATTCGGTTCCGTTTGAAAATTAGGCGTTCATGGCCTGGGCAGCAGTGGGGTCAACGGGGATGCCGGGGCCCATGGTGCTGGTAAAGGTGACTGAACGCACAAAGGTGCCTTTGATTGATGATGGCTTGGTGCCTTTGACGGCTTCCATCAAGGCTGAGATGTTTTCGGTGATTTGTTGTTCACTGAAGCTCACCTTGCCGACGCCCACATGGAGCAAACCAGTCTTGTCATTGCGGAACTCGACACGACCACCACGCACTTCGCGGATGGTGCGGCTGAGGTCTTCGCCTGGCACAACGGTACCGCTCTTGGGGTTAGGCATCAAGCCGCGGGGTCCCAATTTACGGGCTACGCGACCGACCTTGGCCATCATATCGGTGGTGGCGATGGCGATATCAAAATCGAAGAAGTTCTCACGGTCGATTTGAGCAATCAACTCGTCAGCACCAACGAAATCTGCACCAGCGTCACGGGCGGCTTGGGCAGCGTCACCTTGGGCAAATACCAAGACGCGTACCGATTTACCAGTACCGTGGGGCAGGGCGACCGTTGAGCGGATGTTTTGGTCGGCTTGGCGTGGGTCGATGCCGAGGCGCAGGTGAACCTCGACCGAAGCGTCAAACTTGGTGAATGACGTTTCTTTTACCAAACGGACAGCGTCGGCAGGAGCGTGCAACTTGCTCTGGTCGACCTTCTTTAGTGCTTCGAGATACTTCTTGCCATGTTTCTTGGCCATTACAATCCTCCACGTGGTACATACGGGGCGAACCCCTCCCACGCCTAGTCAACTAATCTTTGATTGCGACGCCCATGCTCCGGGCCGTACCAGCGATGATTTTTTCGGCGCCTTCAACGCTGGTGGCGTTGAGGTCCGACATCTTTTGCTCGGCCAATTGGCGCAATTGTTTGCGGGTGATTGAACCCACTGCACCACGATTGGGGGTACCTGAGCCACGGGTGATACCGGCTGCTTTACGCAACAAGTCTGACGCCGGGGGGGTCTTGAGCACAAAGGTGAACGAGCGATCGCTGTACACGGTGATTTCGACGGGGATGGTGCTACCGGCCTGTGAGGAAGTCTTTTCGTTGTATTCCTTCACGAAGGCCATGATGTTGATACCGTAGCTACCCAAGGCCGGACCGACCGGGGGTGCTGGGGTTGCCTTGCCGGCCGGCAATTGCAACTTTACGACACCAGTTACTTTCTTAGCCACAGAACTGCTCCTTATTCGACGCCTTTGGTTACCTGCAAGAAGTCGAGATCAACACGGGTTTCACGTCCAAAGAATGACACCAAGACTCGTACACGCCCACGCTCTTGATCGATGGAGTCGACCACTCCTTCGAAGTCGGTAAAGGGCCCGTCGATGACCTTGATGGTCTGACCCACTTGATAGGTGACCTTCACCTTGGGCTCGACTGCTTCCATTTGGCGCAAAATTGTCCGTACTTCTTGTTCATCGAGGGGTGACGGCTTATTGCCGTTCCCGACAAAACCCGAGACACCTGGTGTATTACGCACCAAGTACCACGCATCATCGTTCAATACCATGCGAATCAGCACATAGCCTGGGTAGACTTTGCGCAAAATCGTGCGGCGTTGCCCGTTTTTGATTTCAATTTCTTCTTCGGTGGGTACGATGACATCAGAAATGATGTGTTGCATTTCACGTTGAGCAATGCGGTTAAGCAAATTGCGCGTGACTTTGTTTTCGTAACCAGCATACGTCTGGATTACATACCAACGCAGATTGTCTTCTGCGGGAATGTTGGCTGCTGCCGAAGAAGCATTGCTGTTATCTGACACTGATTCCCCCGCTTTCTGCGCGTTGTGCTACTTTGGCGAAAGAATTGTCTGCAAATTGAGCAACGCCCATGCAAAGAGTGAATCGGCTGAAAAGAGCACTATGGATGCAGTCAATGACAGCACGACAACCACGGCGGTGAGGCGCATGGCTTCTTCACGAGTCGGCCAAGTGACTTTGCGTAGCTCGCTTTGGGTTTCGCGGGCAAACTTCATCGCGGCTGATTCTGCGAGCCATTTCCACACACCAGTTAATTTGTTGTTTGTAGTGGTCATGATCTATTGCTCTCTGTGGGACACTGCCCGTAATTAGACAAGATGATATGGAGCGGTGCGACTCCCGCAGGAGCCGCACCATTCCTATGATTTAGTCCGTGATCTTCGAAACGA
>DBCF01000163.1:0-319 GCA_002292925.1 Roseiflexaceae bacterium UBA965
GGGAAGAACGAGGCGTATTTACGGCTCAGTTCAATCGTTTTTTCGAGGAAGGGGATGACTTTGGCAAAGTCGTTGGCTGGGCGGGCTTCGGCCCACGCCATGTAGCTCGAATTTTGGTGTTCGGTCATTTCTGACACAAATTCCCCTGGCACCCGCGTTGCAATGTCATAATCCTTGGAGGTGACGGCCACAATATGGGCGTCGAGGCTGTGGGGATCCCATTGTTCGGCCTGCTTGCGCAAGGTCTCGAGCAAATGCCCAATCGCCGGGTCAGTAAACTTGTCGTGGAGCAGTTTGGACATCAGCGCCATCTGGCGGC
>DBCF01000163.1:353-3876 GCA_002292925.1 Roseiflexaceae bacterium UBA965
CGCCCCTGCCGGCATGATGCTCCCTTGATCCCAGCCCAACAAGGCGTTGATGGCATTCAAGTCGGATAATTCGGCCAACCGTTGGCGCAAATCGGTTAATTCGTTCGACATACAGACTCCTTACGTCTATCGCTTATTGATTATTCTACCTGATTCGTGGTTAGCTTGCCGTCAACAGCGCATATTGGGCATCGTTGAGGGGCACCACCGACAACCGGCCTTGGCGCACCAAATGCGAATCGGTAAACAACGCCAAAGCCTTGATTTGGGCGAGCTGAAGCCCATTGGGGAGGGCTTGGACCGCCGCCACGTCGACCACCTTCCATTTGCCCGTGGGATCGTGGGGGTCTTGGTAGGGGGGCGACACCACCACCGCAATCCCGGCCACCCGCCGTTCGTCGCCGGTGTGGTAGATCAGACAATAATCGCCCACCTGCATCGTTTTGATGAAGTTAACCGCTTGGGCATTGGCCACGCCATCCCACACCGTCTGGCCGTCACGCACCAAATCGGCGTATGAATAGACATCGGGTTCACTTTTGAGCAACCAATATGCCATGTCAGTTTCTCCTTTTTGTAAAAAACAATGCCGTCCCGTGCGTACTCTGCCGTTACGTAGGCCACGCCCGCCATATCCGACCCGTAATACAGCCCTGACAAAACCGCCTAGACTGCGTCAGGCACTGGCGTAAATACCCCACGCCACAGTCCAATCGCAATTGTCGCCGCTGCCAGAAGGGCCATCACCACGCATACCACAAAGACGCTCTTGGCGCCACCAGTGGCATCATACAACAAGCCACTCAGCGGGATGCCGATGAGTGGTGCGAGCCCCCAACCGGCAGCCGACATGGCGGCCTGTGAGCTAGCAGCCAACCCGGCCGGCGCTCGTTTGGCCACCAGCGATACGATCATCACAAACGACAAGCCAAAGCCCGAGCCACGCAACACCGCGGCCAACAGCAACACTACCGGCGACCAGGCCACCGCATAGGCGATATGCGCGAGCACAATGATGAGACAGCCCACCATCAGGGTCTGTTCGCCACCCAGCCAGGCAGTCAAGCGGGGCGCATTGCGCATCAGCGGGATTTCGGACATGCCGGTGACGCCGAGGAGCAATCCGATAAACAAGCCGCCGCCCCCCAGCGATTCCATCAAAATCCCTTCAAACGTGCCACTCATACTCAGCGACCCCGCCATCAAAAACGACGTAATCAGCAAGGTACGCATGGCGGGGTTGCGGAGCAATGGCCCCCACATGGGACCTTGGGCGGGGGCGGCAGCTTCTTCGTCGAGGCGCGAGGCCAACCACGCCACCGGCAAAAACCCTAAACAGGCCGCCACAAACATCGGCTGGTAGCCGAATTTTTGCCAGGCAATACCACTGATAATCGCAATCGCAGCAAACCCAAACGAGCCCCACATGCGCATGGCGCCAAAGTTGACATTATGGGTCACCGACATTTTGGCAACCAAACCATCACCGATGCCGGCGATGGGGCTACGCACAATCGACATCAACAACATCAACGGCAAGAGCACCCAATAATTGGTACTCACACCGAGCAAATAAATGGTAATCCCGGTGATGGCAATACAGGCCGCCAAAATCCGTACCCGGGCACGCAAGCGATCTGCTAGGCTGGCCACAAACGGGGCGGTGGTCAGCATCAACAACGGCAACATGGTCGAAAAGAGGGCAATTTGCGAACCACTCAAGCCGATTTGCAAAAAATGCACATTCAGGAACGGCACATAAAAGCCGACCACTCCCCAATACCCAAAGTAAAAACTCGCCCCACGGACCACGGGGTTGTGCAACCACCGCCCTTTTGCTGAATGTGCCATGCATCCCTCGAATAAAAATACTTCTGCCTAGTGTACCGCACTCACACCACACTATGTGCATCCACCCGTATAATAGACGAAACCACACTAAAAGGAATTACGCCATGCACATTCGCTTCCATGTCGGTGGTCCACGCGTCCACCCCGTCGATGAACAAGCCACCATTATCAGCACTTGGCTCGACCCGCACTACCGCATCAGTGTACGCGCCGACGGTGACGCTTTTGCCGATCTCGACGATGTCGATTTGCTCGTACCGATGGGCATGCTCTGGCCAGGCATGAATGCCGATTGGGCAGGCAACATGACCTACACCCCCATCGACGCTACCGCCCAAGCCAACTATCTGCGCTATTGCGACTCAGGGCGCCCCATGCTCATCCACCACGGTGCCATCGGCTGCTACAGCGATTGGCCCGAATACGCCCAGCGTCTCGGCGTCAAATGGGGCTGGCAACGAGCATCACATTCACCATTCCAAGGTCATACCGTCACCATCGGTGACACTGGGCACCCGATTGTGGCCGGACTCGTCGATTTCGCCATCGATGACGAAATCTACTACAAACTCTGGATGGACGATACCCGCAACCCCACCCACCATATGTGGGCCAACTGGGATGGCGAACAACACCCCATGCTTACCACCCTCGATGCCAGCGTCAACGTCGGCAAGGCAGTCTATATTGCCCTCGGTCACAATCTCCGCTCGATGGAGCCACCAGCGATGCGCCAATTGTGGCGCAACAGCGTGCAGTGGCTGCTCAAGCACTAATCCCAGCAAAGGATATTATCTATGATTGCTCGTACTGCGATTATCGGCGCCGGCAAAGCCCAAGCCACCCAAACCAAACTAGGTGGCTACCAGATTGGCTATACCCATGCCGGCGCCTACCAACGCAACCCTCAGACCCATTTGGTTGCGGTAGCCGATATCGTGCCAGCCCATATTGATGCGTTCAACGACCGTTTCGACACGGTCGGCTATGCCGACTATCACACCATGCTTACCAGCGAGCGCCCCGATATTGTCAGTATCTGCACCTACGTGGGGCTACATTATGACATGTTGGTGGCGGCAGCCAATGCCGGTGTCAAGGCAGTGTTTTGCGAAAAGCCGTTCGTGGCGACACCCCGCCAACTAGCCGACATCCGCCAGCTCGTCGCCACCACCGGGATCAAGATTGCCATTGCCCATGTACGGCGCTACCGGCCGGCCTTCCAATTCGCCAAACAATGTTTCAATGACGGCACCATCGGTACCCCCATCGCTTGTATCGCCGGCATTGCCGGCTGGGATTTGAGCGAATGGGGCTCTCATTGGATCGACATGTATCGCTATTTGCTCGACGAACAACCAGTCGATTGGGTGATGGGGCAAGCCCGCGTGCGCCAAACCCGAGGCTTTGGACATGCCATGGAAGATCACGCCACCCTCCACATGGGCTTTGCCAGCGGCGCACGGGGCATCCTCGATGGTGGTCAAGGGTTACCAGGCAGTGACATCATGACCCTCGTCGGCAGTCAAGGCATTATCACCATGCACGACGAAGAATCACTCACCATCACCAATCAGCATGGTGCCGTACGCCACGACTTCACCAATCAGGTGAGCTGGGATGGCTGTTGGGATGCCGCCATCCGTGACGTACAGGCCTGGGTAGCTGGTGG
>DBCF01000163.1:3887-7903 GCA_002292925.1 Roseiflexaceae bacterium UBA965
GGTGGTGACGAGCCGATTATTGGGTTTTCGCATGTCGTTGATTCGGCCGAAGTCAATTTGGCCGGTTATGTGTCGGCAGTGATGCGTGACCGCATCGATTTACCGATGCAAGGCGAATTACTCGACGTCTGGCCACTCGAATTACTGGTACCGCCAACCGCACCATAGTCCATCTTTCATACTCAGTGCATCAAGGAATTGTCATGCAGCTCGACGCCATTTGGCAACACGATCACCACTACTGGGGGACATTTAGTCGGATTACCCCGCGCAACGGCTACGCCATCTACACCAACCCCAGCCTGCCAGGCCGCTACGACCCCAATCATGCTGGCATCATGCGCCTCGCAGCGCATGATGTCGATGCCGTCATCACCGATGTGATACATTTTTTTGATGCACTCGGGATGGATAGTGTGGTCTATCTCGACCACCGCGCCACCCCCACCACCCTCGCCACATCACTAGTACAACATGGCTTTGTGGCGATGACTGATTGGGGAATCACCGACCTGATGGTGCACCAACACGAGATCCCCACCCCGGCGCCGCACATTGTCGTCACGAGTGCCTTGGATGCAACTGATTTTGCTACCTGGGCCAATCTCAGCGAACCCGACCCATATAGCACGGCCGAAATCATGTACCAACTACGCTACCAAGAAGTCAGTGCCAGCGACGTCACCGGCTATATTGCCTGGGATGATGGACAGCCTGCTGGACGCTGTGTCACCTATAGTCACAACGGCATTACTCGCATCGAGAGTGTCTTTGTAGCGCCCCAATCACGTCGGCGGGGCGTGGCCCGAGCCATGGTGGCACACGCCATCAGTGCCAGCCGCGCCCGTGGCGATGTGGTCTATCTGTTTGCCCATCACGACAGTCACGCCCAAACCCTCTACACCAGCCTCGGTATGCAAGCGGTGGTACACGACGCCGTCGTGACGTATGTGCGGCCATATCGTGACGAGTAATTTTATGTCTAGCAAGACCACGACGACCTGTTCGCAAAACGACATCTGATATAATTTCAACCATAATCACTCAAATTAAGGGGTACGCATGAACCCACGTAATCAATTCGCCAGCGACCCGCACCTACCCCGCTATCATTTCACGGCGCCCCAAGGGTGGTTGAACGACCCCAATGGGCTCATCCACTGGCAGGGTGAATATCATCTCTTTTATCAATTCAATCCCCATGGGGCGTTTTGGGGCGCCATGCACTGGGGGCATGCCGTCAGTACCGATTTGGTGCATTGGACAGACCTGCCCATCGCCCTCGCGCCAGATATGCCCTACGACCGCGCCGGTGTGTTTTCGGGATGTGCCATCATCCACGACGGCAAACCAGTGATCATGTACACCGGTGTCAATAGCCCGCATCAATTGCCGTGTGTGGCCTACGCCGACGACACGTTACGGAGCTTTACCAAGGCACCGCAAAACCCCGTCATCAGTGCGCCACCCGACAATCTGGTTGAGGACTTCCGCGACCACAGCATGTGGCGCGACGGCGAATGGTGGTACCAAATCCTTGGCTCGGGCGATGGCACGCATGCCGTGGCGCCGTTATTTCGCTCAAAAGATTTGTTGAGCTGGGAATACCTCGGGCGCATGATTGAATCTGAGGATGCGGTACTCGAAAAAATCTACGAATGCCCAGATTTTTTTGCCAGCAATAACCAGCACGTATTTATCACCTCGCCCCTGCCAATGCGCCGGGTAATTTGGATGAGTGGTGCATTTGACGGGCGCAAATTTGTTCCCAGCCAGCGCAACATGGTGGACGAGGGGATGAGTTTTTATGCCCCACAAAGCTTCAGCGATGCCAATGGGCGCCGCATCATGATTGGCTGGTGCCAAGAGCAACGCCACGACAGCAGTAGTCGGGCCGCAGGCTGGCAAGGTGTAATGACCTTACCACGAATTATCGCCCTCGATGATGCCGGAGCATTGACCTTCACGGTGGCACCAGAAGTCGCCAATCTCGAAGGCAGCACCATTACTCACGGCCGCGATTTGTCGGTGAGTCAAGCCCAAACCGCCTTGGCGCATGTAGCCGGCGATAGTCTGGTCATCCACGCCCGGATTGCGGCGCACGGCGATGCCAAAACGACCCTGGTCTTGCGCCACGACCCCCAGAGTGGCGAACAAACCACCGTCACCTGGGATCGCGGCAACAATGAGTTGATTTGTGACATGGCCCAAAGTAGTCTCAATCAAAACACCAGTCACGATTGCTACCGTACTGCCTTGCACGCCAGTGTGGCAGATGAACTCGAATTACACATCTATGTTGACCATTCGATAATCGAAATCTACGCCGGCGCCTATACCGTCTGTACCCTGCGCGTCTACCCGACCCACGCCGCCAATCGCTATCAAATCACGTCTAGTGGTGACGTGAGCATCAACGAGCTCATCGTGCGCCAGATGGCATAACAGCCAATAAGGAACAACTATGCCTACCCGTAATGGAAGCGAATTAATCGCCCAAATGAATAATTTCGTGGTACCTGCCGGTGCCGTAGCCTTGTGGGGCTTAGGCCAGATGGGCGTGGCCGTCAAAGGCCCCGACCAAAAAATCATCTACATCGACCCCTGTCTGACCGACGTGGTGGCGCTCAAATGGCCTGACCCGGCCCGTGGACCCACTCGCGCCATCGAGACACCGTTGCTCCCCAGTGATGTCACCAATGCCAGCGTGGTGATTTGCTCACACGAGCATATCGACCACACCGACTGTTTCACCTTGGCGGGGATTGCCATTGCCTCGCCTAACGCCCGCTTTATTGCCACCGGCTGGGCCCAACCCGAGCTGGATTTGGCAAACATCGACCAATCGCGGCGCATCATCCCCCAATTAGGCCAGACGATTGACTTGGGCGTGGCCAAACTCAATGTAGTCGCCGCCGCCCACTACCAACGCGAACATGACCCCGTCAAAGGGGAACGTTGGTTGAGTTTGCACCTCGATTGGGGTACCGTCAATTTCTTCCATGGCGGCGACACCATCATCCACCCGGGCTACATGGATGCCATCCGCCAACTTCCCCCCGTTGATATTGCCATGCTGGCCTGTAACGGTCGCGATGCCATCCGTGATAACAACGACCTTGTGGGCAACCTGCTCCCTAGCGAAGCGGCCTGGCTGGCGCAAACCCTGGGCTGGGATACCGTAATCGCCGGCCACAACGATTTGTTTGCCGGCAATCGCTTGCCTGCCGAAGAAGTCTTTGGGGGGATGCGCCGCATCGCACCACGCCTGCGGGTGCATGATTTGCAACCGGGCGAAATGTATCTCTACCTGCGCTAATTGATCCCGAGCTAAAGCCCTGCGGCGCGCATTCGTGCTACGCAGGGTTTTTGTATGCCCACAATAAGCGTATCCACAACCCTACAATCGCAAAGCCGATGAGTATATGGGCTTGGGCTTGAGCAAAAAAGAAGTGCGTGATGATAACCGCTACCACGCCCATCCCACTCAACCACGCCGCATCACGCCACATACGAGCGCGGTCACGCAGTGACGCCGGATTGTGGGGACGACTGACGATGACCATGGCGGGGATAACGACGCCACACAACGCCAAAAAGGCACTTTCGGCGGGCTGCCAGATAATCCGCCCCAACAGCATGCCGGTTAACAACAACACAGTACTCAACGTCACCCGCACCAAGAAATGATTCAACACCGCTTGCATGCCACTGATAACCCGTTGCCCAGCCTGGAGCAAGGCGGGCAACACGGCCAAATTGTCGTTGAGCAACACGACGTCGGCGACTGCCCGCACCGCACTATTACTAGTCTGCATGGCGAGGGCCAGGGTAGACTGCTTCATCGCCAAGATGTCGTTCATGCCATCACCCACCATCGCCGGCGTGGCACCGTTTTGACGCAACGCCGTGATAATCCGGGCTTTTTGGTGGGGGGTGACCCGCCCAAAAATCGCCGCCTGCGCCACCAGCGTTGCGAGGGCGTCATCAGACAGGGCGTCGATTTCGTGGCCATG
>DBCF01000020.1 GCA_002292925.1 Roseiflexaceae bacterium UBA965
AGTCGGTTAGGGGTAGTCATGTGGTGTACTTTCTCTGTGATAAACGATATGATACAAGGGATTTTTGTTACGGAGGGCTATCATGACCGAAACGACGTTTTTCCCCGCCACACTCACGAGTGCACGCTTGACGTGGCGGGGGTTACAGGCTGGTGATGTTGACGTAATCTACCGCCAGTTTTCGGATCCCGAGATGTGCACCTATTTCAGCGATCCACCCTGTAGTATGGCCGAAGCAGCCGATATTATTACGCACTATGCCGACATGCGCCAACCACGCTACTTGCGTTACGCCGCCTTTACCCGCAACACAGGGGAGTTTATCGGCACCTGTGGGTACCATTTCTACAATGCCGAAGCCAAACACGTCGAAATCGGCTATGACGTTTGGAAGGGGTATTGGTGCCATGGCTATGCCACAGAAATGCTCACGGAACTTCTGCCGTTGTGTGTCCAACACCTCGGTGTGACCACCATTTATGCGTTGATCGGCCATCACAATCTCGCATCGCAGGCTAGTGTGCGCAAATTTGGCTTTGTACCCGGGGAGTTTTTGCGCGATGTGCGTGAACACGAACGCCAAACCACCGCCTGCTGGCACTATCAGCCTACTCGATAACCAAATCGGCCGGGATAGTGAGGGTGCATTGTTGGCCAACATCCACTGATTGTTGCGCAAAATAGCCGTGCGCCACTTCGAGTGCATAGCGTACGGGTTGCGGGGCGGTATGACTGTCGTCGGTGTTGGGCGTCATAGACTCAATGGCCAAAATCGTGCCATCGTCACTCAGCCAAACGATATCGAGCGCAGTCGGGGTGTTGTGCATCCAAAAGCTAGGTGTGGTGGGCGCGGGGAAGACAAAGAGCATGCCGTAGTGATCGGGCAGCGTCTGGCGTTCCATCAAGCCACGGCTACGCAAGGCCGGCGTGGACATGATGTCCAACTGCATCGGCACACCGCAGCCGCTGAGCATCCCTTGAGGCACAGCGGCTACGATTGGCGCTGGGGGTGATGTGCCACAACTCGCACACAGCCCCCACACCAGCAAGATGAGGTAAAACGTCCGCATATTAGGGATTGGTATAGGGATAAGGGTATTCGTCGGGGTTGGGGTAGGCTTGATTGCCGCTACCACAGGCACTAATGGTCATCAGACTGGCCATCAATAGCATGATAAAAATTACTCGTTTGAGGTGTCGCATAATTCGCTCCTGCAATTATTTGTTGTATCATAACACGAGAATATTGCGTCACAGCGAGCGCCGACGGACGAAGGGGTAATTCCCCACTTTTGGGCTGTTTTTTACTTCAAAGCAACATTACATCCCTAATGTCGTTTTGAAAATAGGGCTTTTTGACTGCTGGTGATGGGTGCATTCCCCACTGCATAGATTCGTCATTTTGTACAAAAAACGGTATTATTACAGCGGATAATTTAGCACTTGAGGTAATCATGACGTCACCAACACAAATCACCGTGCAAGCCACCATCGCCGCCCCCATCACCCATGTCTGGGCCTGCTGGACCACCCCTGCGCACATCATGCAGTGGAATGCCGCATCGGCCGACTGGCATACTACCGCATCAAACGTCGATTTGCGTGTGGGCGGGGCTTTTTCGTCGCGTATGGAAGCCAAAGACGGCAGTTTTGGCTTCGATTTCTGGGGCACCTACACCGCTGTCACCGCCCCCACCACACTGGCTTATACCCTCGGCGATGATCGCAAGGTCAGCATCCAATTTGTGGCCAATGGCGCCGAAACTACCGTAATTGAGCAATTCGAAGCCGAACAAACCAACCCCGTCGATATGCAACGCGTTGGCTGGCAAGCAATCTTGGACAACTTTGCATCCTACGCAGTTCGCACACACACCAACTAATCGACAGCAACCAACCCTAATGCGATAACCTGGGCACAGACTGACTCCCACGAGTCGGTCTGTGTGATTTGTACGGCACTATGGGGTATCCCGTGTGCTACGAGGCAGGTCATTAGAACCGCGTATGAATCCGCATCTAGCGCTTCTGTAAGCGCAATTTCGAGGCGCTGAGCCCGCTCCCCTTGGCCAATCACCCCGTTGAGGATCAACCATTGGGTCGCCACAAACGCCGGATGCTGAGGCGGTACATCAATCGCCCAGGCTAGTGGATGCCCCAACGCCAGCAATTTTTTCTGCACAACTGCCACAGAGACATCCGCAGGTGCAATGTGCTGCCGACATGCTACGTGAGCAATCAGGCCTGCCGCCACCCCGATATTCCATTCCACCGGATGGAGCCGATACGAGCCGTTTGACAAATGAGTAGTGGCAATGTTTTTGCAACTGAGCACGAGATTATGACAATCTGGCGGAATGAGGGCACACATGGGGATTTGGAAGGGCCGCGTGGGCGCAAACATACTGGTTGGGTTACCCGGTGCTGGGTGCAAATCCATGAAATACCAGCCAATCCCCACACTATCCGCATAGGCCTTGGCGCGGGCCAGTGGCTGTGATGTAACGAGCAGATCTTCGGCGACGATGCGCCTCAATCCTGGTGTGCGGCGCGACTCACGGATGTAGGGCTCCAGTGACAATCCATCATGCGTGCCCATGATATCGGGGCGCAGTTTGAGTTCAGGGTAGCCAAACCCGGTACCATCGTCGCGGGGCACTTCCGTCTGGAGCCAATACAAAAACGCCAGCGACAAGCGTTTGGCTTCGTCGATACGCTGGGCATAGGTCTGGGCATCCACATCGATAATGGTGCCATGGTGGTAATCGTTGCTATTCCAGTTGATTAGGGCGATATCGGGCGTGGCAGGGGTAGTGTGTTGGCCATCCCACAGGCGCCTATAGGTCCAGAACGGTGGTAAACCGGTGGGGCCATCGGTAAACATGCGAAATGGGCGGGCTTCGCCGTCGTTGCCGGTAAGCGTCAAGGTGAATGGTTGGCGATCACGCAATGTCGCATAGCCCTCGGGTTTGACGATGACATGCGATTCGTGCGGGCAGAATTCTACGGCAAAGCCAAAGGTAAAGCCTTGAATTTCGTGGGGTCGTGCCTGGGGCGGGGCATTATGTTCACCCGTGTCTGCGTGTGCTTCTGCGCCGGTGACATAGCGGAGATTAGCCAACGCCAACACATCCCCCAGTTCGCTGGCATCGATGACTTGGGTGGGGGTGATAACGATGGTTTGGGTGGCATTCTTGCAGGTAATTTGGGTGATAGACTGGGCAGTCGTTTTTATCGCTACGGGAATGGTGCGGTAATACACTGTTAATAGGCCCTGGGCCACAAACGGGGCTATGAGTATATCAATGGCGTCTGCGGCAATTTTTGGGAAAAAGCAGAGGTTGCTGACCCAAGCATTCCCTGGATTGAATGTCGCCTCATCGGTGATTGTGCTACCATACAACGAAGCCATCTGCTGGCGAATCAACTGGCGGAGCCGCAGGTAGTATGGTGAACCACCAAACGATTCGATATAGCGATGCTCATCGAGGGCGCTGACCCCTTGGCTACTCAATTGGCCACCCAGCCAGCGCTGTGGCGCAATTAGCACCACCGTCGACCCTTGGTCGAGGGCGGTCAAGGCGGCGGCTACAGCACCAAGCCCACCCCCAACGATACAAATAGCCGTCTGTACATAGTGCGAGGCCATCATGACAATCCCCCTTTTTTGTACGTTTAATGCGATTGCCGCCGGGACGGGGAAAGACGCGCCACCCGATTGGGAGTTTAGTAGTCGTTCACTCGATGCCTATGCAAATCTAATGTTAGGCGCTGGGTTTTGGCCGACGATTTTTGTGTCACCCGAGTCAGCCCGGGCGCATGCCCCCATGCTGGAAGAACTTCGTGAGCGTGGCTGCGAACTGGGGTTGCTGGTTTCACCCAGTCAAGCGAGTATTTTTCCCTTAAAAAAACCAATGGGTGTGCTGTCATTAGCCGATCAACGCACGGCCATCACCCAAGCCCGTGATGTGTTTGGCCAATTTTTGTACCACATACCGCGCAGTATCCGGACGGGGTTTTATTCGGGTACCACTCAAACACTCGAATTATGTCAAACACTCGGCTTTACCCGCACATCGATTACCCTGCCGGGCGCACAACTGCCGAAACTAGGCACAGTGTGGCCTGTAGATGCGCGGATTCGTCACCAGCCACTCATAGACGTCCCGGTAACGAGTAACCCTGACGAAATACTGTTTAATCGCTTCCCGCTCTATCTCAGCCCCGAGTTTGGTACGCCAGAAACGATTGCAGCGTTAGTGACACAAGGCATCGCACATGGCCATGTGTGTGTGACGGGGAGTACGGCCAGCGAATATGGGGCACGGAGCGGGGTCATTCAGACCAACAGCGAAGCCTTACGTGACCTCTTGTCAGACACTCCTGTACTCCATTCATACCGTCTGAGCGACTACACGCCACCGGCGTAGAATAAGTACCACAATAATTACAAATCCCACGGAGATAGCCACTGCCAGGCTATAGCCGCGGAGGGCATTCATTGTGACAAACATGCCCGTACAACCGATCAGATTGGCGATAGCAAATGGCGTTTGACCGCGGGTAGCCCGCATCAGGCGTAACAAATCGGCATCACAGCACCAGGCAAGTACCGTGCCTACCGCCCACCAGCCTGCAAAATTGACCAAGGGCACCCCGTAATACACGCCCGGCTCCATCCAGACCCAATAGTTGTTGATGAGCGTGGCAACCGGCTCGATTTGGAGGTCAAAAATCATGATAAACAAACCACAGCCTAGCGCACGGAGCCAGCGGGGGGCGTGGGGCCAGGCCATGTAAGTCAGTGACCATGAACCAACCAGCGACATTAGCCACGCAAACAAGATAATGACAGGGACGGTGCCAAAGAGTTGTGGGCCAAGCATGGTGGTGTAGTCATAGGACCCAAAGGGAATGTCATAGGTGGCACCGACGTATTCCACAAACAATGCACCCAGCATAATGATACTAATCGGTCGCCACGCAGAGCGGCCAAGATAGGCGTACAGATACAAGGCAATACTCAGCCCTTGTAACAATAAAAACACTCCACCAAACCCGCGGGCCGAATCGGGTACGAGATTGGCGAGCAGCGAGATAATACTCCCAGGATATATGGCGCAATAGACCAAAAAGACGATACGGGCCCAACGGGCAGGATGCTGCCAAATCACTCGTTGCCACCACTCACGCAGGCTCGCCATAACCACCTCCTCCAGGCGTCAATATATGTAGCGTCGTCCCAGCGGGGAATTCAAAAGAGCCTTTGCCCGCTAAGGGGGTAATGGATCCATCGCTATCACACGTCGAATTTTGGCCACAGGATCCAGCACCGCCGCCATTGACCCCTTGGGGGGCCAGGACACGGCGTTCGGTGAGAAGCGTGACTGTCACTGGTACCAAAAACTGAATTGACTTGCAGAGACCCGCACCACCGTTGAATTGACCCGCACCACCCGAATCAGGGCGGATGGCCAATTGGGTGACGCGCACGGGGTAGAGTCGTTCAAATGCTTCGACGGGGGTATTACGGGTATTGGTCATGTGGGTTTGCACGGCGTCGAGGCCGGCGGCGGTGGGGCGAGCGCCCATGCCGCCACCGAGGGTTTCGTAGTAGGCAAAGGGGGTATTGTCGCTCCGCATCCCGCCCATCGTCCAGTTATTCATGGTACCGGCCGATTGGGCGGGGATGCGGGTAGGGATGGCCTGTGCGAGGGCGGCCAGCATGACATCAACCACCCGTTGCGAGGTCTCGACGTTACCACCGGCCACTGCGGCGGGCGGCAACGGGTTGAGGAGCGAGCCACGAGGGATATGCC
>DBCF01000275.1:0-8586 GCA_002292925.1 Roseiflexaceae bacterium UBA965
TCTCGTTTATTCCGAAAATAGCATACGAACCTTGCGGCATGTGGATGATACCCCAAGCCGCTAGCGCTTGTTACATAACAAGCGCTAGCGGCTTAACTGATACACAACCAGATTATGACACGCGCCCAACCCGCATCGTCACATCAAACGTAAACGTCACCGGCTGCGTATCGGGGCCGCCCCAGGCGGCGCGTAACGCATCACTCCGGGCGGCGACGGGGTCGTCGCCGGTGGCTTTTTTGTAGCGTTGTACTCCCGACCACGTCCCCAAATACCCCAGCAAGCGCGCCACGTCGAACTCGGCGGTCATTGCTGGTGGCGTATAGGGGACGAGTGTGTAGGGGAATGCCAAGTTGGCGTAGCCGTCGTCGACATGGGCGCGGTCGGCTGGCCACCACGGCCCGGTGGTACGGTAGAGATCGTTGATGACGTCGTTGAGCGCTGGCGTGGCATGCAATAAGGCGTAACTCCAGACGGCGATGACGCCCCCTGGGCGCACTACCCGCCGCACCTCATGGTGAAAGGCCTCGACATCAAACCAGTGCATTGCTTGGGCCACTGTAATCAGGTCGATGGATTGCGCTTGTAAGCCACTCGCTTCGGCCCGGGCCACATATGCCGAAATCCGGGGGTGCACCGGCATGGCCTGGATTTGGCTCACGGCGACGTCGCTGGCATAGACGTGCGCGACATAATCAGCTAGCATAGTCGTCGCTTGACCATTGCCTGCTGCCACGTCGAGGGCAATGGTATCTGCGCCACCTGCCAGCTCAGCGAGATCGGCGAGGAGCTGGCGGGGGTAGGTTGGCCGGAAGGTGGCGTATTGGTTGGCCACGCCGGCGAAATGGTTTTGAATGTCACGCATGATGCTTCCTTTGCAGTGGCAACGCCACAACCGGCTGACTGTATACGCTCCGGGAGATTATTCGCCTATCACATGCCCTGCTTGTTGGATGGCGTTACAGGCATCGGTAAGCCGGGCGCTGGGCACGAGAATGTAGTCGGTATTGTAGGTCGCCAAGGTGAAAATAGGCACGCCGGCCTGAGCGAGTGGCGTCGCCACTCGCACCATGATGCCGGTCAACGTCAAATCAAACGGTCCGATAAATTGCAGGCAGCGCCAGCCCGCATCAACCGTCGCTCCTACTGGCACATAATCTACCTCACACACCCCTGATAATTCATCGGCGGTGCGGATTACGGTGGTAAAGGTGCTTGGGGCGATGGTGGGGGTCGGCGCATCACTGGGTAATTGCCAAATCACATAGGTGGCAGGAAGCAATTTGAGCGTTAACATCGAAATCTCCCTTGGTTTGGTAATAAAAACAATAGCTGTCATAGAAATCACCACGAATTCTATGACAGCTATTGATGAATTTTTGGTGTTTAGACGACGAAATTGACTAATTTACCAGGTACCACGATAACCTTGCGGATCGTCGCATTGCCGATGAGCTCTTGGATGCGAGGATTGCTCCGGGCCCAGGTTTCGAGTTGCGCTTCGTCGGCGGCAGCGGGCACGAGAATGCGACCACGGACTTTGCTGTTGATTTGCAGTACCACTTCGATTTCGCTCACCAACAAGGCTTGCTCGTCCCAGCTGGGCCACTCTACATCATAGATACTGCCGGTCCCACCAAAAGCGGCGTGCAGTTCTTCGGCCAAATGGGGTGCAAAGGGGCAGAGCAGGCGGGCAAACAGGTGAGCAGCCTCACAAAACGCCGCGCCGATGGGGTGCTCGTTGCGGTAGCGCTGGGCTTCGTTGAGGAACTCCATCATGGCGGCGATGGCGGTGTTAAACCGGAACGATTCGGTGTCTTGAGTGATTTTGCGGATGGCGACGTGTAACGCCCGCCACAAATCCTTTTCGTGATCGGCGATGCTGGCGGTGGTGACACTGCCCAAGGTATGGGCGGTGATCGCGGCTTGCTCGGTCATAAACAAGGCCATGATGCGGTTGAGGAAGCGTTGAGCGCCGGCGACACCCTCATCCGTCCACTCCATGCTGTTTTCGGGTGGGGCTGCAAACAGCACCACGATGCGGGCTACGTCAGAGCCGTATTGGCGTACAAATGGCCCTACGGGGATGCCGTTGCCAGCGCTTTTGGACATGGTGATGGGGCCACTGACGGCTTCCCAGCCTTTGCTGTCGTCGCCTTCGATGGTGTAGCCGTGGGCTTTGATGGCTTGGCGAGCGGCGGCCATGCTGAGTACGCCATTGGGTAATTCGTGTTTGCGGCGTAATTCTTCGGGGAAGGTGACGCCGTCGCTGGAGCCTTCCAAGGCCGTACGCACGCGCCGTTGCACCATTCCTTGGGTAAACAAGGCTTGGAAGGGCTCGTCGTAGGGCACTAAGCCTTCGTCAAACAGCACTTTGGTGATGAAACGTGAATAGAGCAAGTGCAAAATGGCATGCTCGATACCGCCGATATATTGATTGACGGGCATCCAGCGTTTGATGCGCTCTTGGGCAAAAATCTCTTGGTCGTTTTGGGCATCGGCATAGCGCAAGAAATACCACGACGAATCGACAAAAGTGTCCATCGTATCGGTATCACGGGTGGCAGGCTGGCCGCTGACGGGGTCGGTGGTATTGACCCAATCGGTGGCTGCTGCCAACGGTGATTTGCCTCTGGGCAGATAATCGTCGACCTTGGGTAATTCGACGGGCAAGCGGGTGTCTGGCACCATGCTGCCGTCGGCCAAATAAAGCATGGGGATGGGTGCGCCCCAATAGCGTTGCCGGCTAATCAACCAGTCGCGTAAGCGGTAAGTGGTCGTGCCTTTGCCTTTGCCTTGTTGATTGAGCCAAGTAATGGCGGCTTTGACGCTTTGACCATCACCTTTGCCGGCGGGGATGCCGTCGAGTGGCCCCGAATTGACCATCACGCCGTCACCTGCCCAGGCTTCGGTCATGGTAGTCCCTGCTAGGTTGCCCCCATCGGGTTGGACAACGACGACAATGTCGAGCCCAAATTCTTTGGCAAAGGCAAAGTCGCGCTCGTCGTGGGCCGGGACGGCCATGATGGCGCCAGTGCCGTAGCCCATCAACACATAATCGGCGATCCAGATTGGAATCTGGGCGCTGTTGACGGGGTTGGTGGCGTAGGCCCCAATAAAGACGCCGGTTTTTTCGCGGGCAGTGCTGGCGCGGTCGATTTCTTTGGTCAAACGCGCTTTGGCAATATAGGCATCAACGGTGGCTTTTTTGGCGGGGTCGGTCAAGCTACTGACCAAGGGGTGCTCGGGGGCCAGCACCATAAAGGTGGCGCCCCACAAGGTATCGGGCCGGGTGGTAAAGACCACCAGGTCCCCTTGGGTGGTGGCGAAACTGACTTCGGCGCCTTCGCTTTTGCCGATCCAATTGCGTTGCATGGTTTTGACTTGCTCGGGCCAGTCGGTGAGCGTGTCGAGGTCGACCAGCAAGCGTTCGGCGTAATCGGTGATTTTGAAAAACCACTGGTCGAGTTCGCGTTTTTCGACTTTGGCACCACTGCGCCAGCTCCGGCCTTCGCCATCGACCTGCTCGTTGGCTAACACCGTTTGGTCGACTGGGTCCCAATTGACCCACGATTTCGAGCGGTAGGCCAATCCTCGTTTGTAGAGCAATTGGAACAACCACTGCGTCCAGCGGTAATAATCGGGGGCACAGGTGGCCAGCTCGGCGCTCCAGTCATACATGATGCCGGCAATAGCGAGTGAGCCTTTGGATTCGGCGATGTTGCTGTAGGTCCAGTCAGCAGGGTTGATGCCTCGCTTGATGGCGGCGTTTTCGGCGGGTAAGCCAAAGGCGTCCCAGCCAAAGGGATGGAGCACGTCGTAGCCCCGCGCTACGTAGTAGCGCGTCAATACATCGCCGATGACGTAGTTTTTGAGGTGGCCAATATGCAAGTCACCACTGGGGTAGGGGAACATTTCGAGGATGTAGCGGCTGGGGGCACCGGGCCGACGCCCGGCATTGAATATGCCTTGTTTTTCCCAAAATTCGCGCCATTTGGGTTCGATTGCGGGATCGAAACGATCGCGTTTGCTGTCAGACATACATGGCCTCCGTGATAAAAAAATCTCCCCCGGCATTCGGGAGAGGTTTACGTTGCTTGTGCGGGATTTGCCGCGCCTCTACCGTTACACGCCAAACCCGCATAGGCGGGCTCGTAGGCATTGTAGGTTTGGTAGGAGGAGCACGAATACCATGATGCAATTATCCTAAGTAAAAATGGGGAAATCTCACTGCCTGCAAGTATAGTTTAGGGATGAGTTGTTTGTCAAACCGCAGTAGCATGACAAAAATTAATTGCGGAAATTGATAGACCATCACACCAGATAGTGCGAGCGCACCCTACGGCACGATTTCGATGCCGTAGATGGTGATGGTACCCCCATTGCCCATTGCCACCGGGTCGAGTCGCAATTGCACGAGGCGTGTAGGCAGTGCTGGGATATCAGCGAGGGCGAGGATGTAGCGTTGTTTGCCTGGTTGCAATTGCCAGCGGATGGATTGGGCTTCGCCAAATTGATTGGCTTGACTGGTTGCAAATAATTGGGCTTGTTGATCAGCTGTCGCGACACTCTCCATCGTAATAATAAGCTGTCGTGGCATGGGAATGTCGAGGATAGGTGATACGAGTGCGGGGTCCATGGCTACTTGTACCGTCCACTCAGCACCCGCAACAGGTGTTGCATTGTACAACGTCCATCCCAGCGGCGCCTGAGTGATGGTTTGCCATGCGCCTTGGCTGAGTTGCTCCCCGGGAGGGGCGAGGCGTTGCTGGCTGGGGATGTTGGCAGGCAAGACGAGGGGCGTCAGCGCCGGCAGGATGGGTGCAAGACATGCGGTGACAGCATCAGGTGTAATGCTAAAGCGTTTTTGCATGACCAGTGACGGCGTCAAAAAATCTGCCGCCACCACCACTGCGGCGCCTGCTTGTTGAGTTTGGGCAATCTGGGTGTTGAGGGCGGTACAGGCTTCATCCCAGTGGTGGTGCGTAGTCATCAAGGCATTGACCGACAAAAAATAAGTGTGGTCGTGGTAATAGGGCAGATACAATTCTTGGAGCCCGTCGGGAATAAGCAATAAATCGGCGGGTTGGCTGGCGGCGGCTACCGCACTGGCGATGGTGCGTTGCAGGTCGGTGCGGGCGTCGCCCCGGAGCGTAATGGCACCATAGTTGCTACTGGCAACGATGATGCTGCTGGTGAGGGCAATCAGGCTGTGGGCCCGCCATGGCCGGGTATTGGCGAGAGGGGTAATCAGCAACAGCACGGCGACGGGTGTCACCCCAATCCAAAACTCAATGTTGTCTGGCTCCCACCAAAAGAAAAAGCTACCGTATACCAGCAACCACACACTCAACCACATACCCCACATGCCGATGCGCCGCGTGCGTAACGCCAGCAGGCTGACCCCGATGGCAATGATGAGAAAAAATCCGCCGTTGAGCGATGTCACCGTGTTGCTGATGCCCGTGCCCAAATCAGCCAACGTGCCTCGCCCGCCCCACCAGCCAGTGGTGGCGTATTGGAGTGTCCAGGCGCTGACTTGGTCGCTGGTGCGAAACCCGCTCACGCCCACCATCACCCACAAGTAGGCACCCAACACGATGCCACCTGCCACTACCCCGGCGAGGATCCACGGGCGCCAGTATGGGCGGTTATGAGCGATTTCAATACCTGCAATGACAATCAGTGGGATAGCCAACAACACGTTGGTTTGGTGGAACAACAAGGCCCCGCTAATCATTGCCCCTAGACCCAATGCCCACCTGACAGTGCGTGGCGCTGGGTTGTCGATCATCCAAATTACCCCAACCAAAAAAAACGTGGCGAGGGTGTAGACTTCGACTTCGACGGCATAATACCAAAAGGCATAACTGCCCCCAATCGCCAGCATGCTCAACAGCGTCAAATCACTGCGGTGCCAGCGCCGGGCGGCGATGGCGCCGCACAACGCCACGCCGGCACCGCCGGCCACGGCGTTGACCCGTTGCATGGCATGAGCGGCATCGCCGCCCCCTGCCAGCCAGGTGGCGATGGCGCCGACGGGGCCATAGGCCAAATGGTGCGGGTGGAATATTTCTTGCCACGGTTTGCGGGTTACATCAAAAATATACGACAAGGCATCAAAGGTATGTACCTCGGTTAAGGTCAATAGATAGATGATGGCAAAGGTCACTCCACCACCAACAGCAATCCAATACTGTCTGTTCATGGGCGCATTTCCGCTGCTACAAACTGTACTCCGAGTGGGCGCATGTCGTTTTGGCTGGGATCAACCTTGGCTGCTACCCACGCTTCACTGCGGAGCTGTACCAACAGCGTGTTGGTGGCGCTACTGAGCCCGCCGGGGATGGTCACTGCCACGGTTTGCGGTTGCGTACCGAGCACGAAACACTGCAACTGCGCCCACACCACTGGGTCGGCGCGATGCGGGTCGGGTTGACCGGCCACATCGATACACACCGTGGCTGACCCGATGCTAGCGGGACGTTTGCCTCCGGCGATGGTGAGTGTGAGCGGGGTTGGTTGGCTCGGTAATGGCATGCGGAGCACGGCATTACCGGTTGTCCAGGCAAAGGTCTGACCGGCAATGGTTTCGCGAGTATAAAACCCACTGATTTGCGATGCCGTATCACTCGTGTCTATGCGTGTTGGTAAGGGAGCGTCACCATCCAGTAGCTCATAGCGTTGGTAGGCGATATTGAGCGTGCCGACAGAGGCCGGTTTTTGGTTGCGTAACTGCGAAAACTCCGGTAGCTGGAGATTGACTGATTCACGCTTGACGAGGTGCATCCCCGGCAACCACAAGCCGCCATCGGCCCCCAGCAACAAATAGACGCGCCGCCCCGATTGTAACCAACGCCGGTAGAGGGTGGTGATGTCGTCTGCATATTTGTCGGGGGTTTGGCTCCGGATCCCAAAGGTGGCTTGGCCGTGGATGGCCATTAAGGGCAACGCCAGCACGTCGGCGGCATCGCGCGCCGTCACGAAACTGGGCGACCCGCCCCGAATCAACGTGATATCATTGGCGCTACTTTGTTGGGCGAGGTGGTCGATGGCCGCGAACGCACCCTGATGCTCGGGGGTGGTAATCATAGGGCGGATGGTTGCGCCGAGGAACCCTACCAACACGACCACGCTCCCCACGCTGAGCGTTTTGCGCCACCACGATACCCCCCACAACGCCACAATCCCATAGGCACTCATCAGTGCCAAGCCTGGGTATACTGTCGGCAAATAGCGCCGCATGATATAGATGTAGGTTTGGCTACTGGTGCCATAACTGAGTTGTACATATAAAAACGTCGTGGCCAAGGTGACAATGATAAACAACCAATCACGCCGGCCTACCCCCCGCCACAGCCAAATCGCCAACCCAATCAGACTCATTTCGATACCAAATGGCGAAATATACCAGCCGATCCGTACCAAATTAGCCATGGAATTGGCATACAAATCACGTAATACCGCGGGTGCCTTGGGTGCTTGCCCCCGCACGCTACTCCCCACATTGCTTACGGTTTGGGCGAGGATATCGGGGTAGGTGGGTGGGGCAATCGGCGCCCCGATATAGCCTTGGAGCGCCAGACAGTCACCACTGGGCTGGGTGCGTTGGGCACTACTCAGGCAGCTCGTTGCGTTCAGCATCATGGCAGGTGTCAAAATCTGCGGGCGGATGAGGTAGGCGTAACTGGTGCCAATCACCAAGCCGATTGCCGCAATGCGCCCAACATAGGGGTACCACGGCGTCAGCCACGCCACGACGCGCGTGCTGAGGTCGGTACGGCGGCGCAAATAAAACAAGAGCCCGATTACGAGGATTACGATGAGTAATTCGCCACCAATCCGCCCGTACTGCCACGGGGCATCGGCGATACTTTCGCCTGGGCAGGGTTGCATGGTGAGTGGCGAACAAGGGCGCGCCAAAAACGTATGTTGCAGCGCAGGTGTGAGCAATGGGAATATCAACAACGCTCCCAACGCACTGCTCTGTAACCCTGCAAAAAAGGTGTCAACGAAATACCCACGTGAAATTGTGAGCAGATGGATGATGCCTTGCCCACCGCTGACGGCGCACCCTATCAACACCCAGCGCAACGGGGTATCGATGCGTTGGGTCACCCAACGCCACCCCAGCCACGCCACAAACGGTACCACCACAAACACAAAATCAAGCCGCGCCAACATCAACTGCCCCACCGCGCCACCGACTAACAGACCAATCAGGCGGTGATTGCGGGTGGTGGGGGGCGTGGCGAGGCGCGCCATCCCATAGATGATGACAAAAAAGAGCCACTGGGCGGTGGTTTCTGACATGGGGTAGCGGCTGAACCAGACCTGGACGCCGTTGAGGGTCAACAGTGCCATGGCGATTACCCCTACCCATGGTCGCTGCATGGCGCGCCCAGCCATGCCGACGCTCCAGACCCCGATGACTCCCGCAAATCCCGTCGCCAAAATTCCCATGTTGGTGCCAAAAAGCGCCGCAAATAGGGCAATCCAGGCCGGGAATAAATGCAAAAATTGTGGCACAAAGGTGCCATCGCTACGGCTATCGTCGATAAAGAGCCCGGCGAGCCGCAATCGCGT
>DBCF01000275.1:8657-8863 GCA_002292925.1 Roseiflexaceae bacterium UBA965
GCGGCATCGCCGTCACTGGCTTTGCGTTGGGCGAGGTCAGCGACGATCGGGTCAGTTTGGCGGATTCCACCGGTGCGGGCAATCATAATGCCGGTATTGGCATAAATGCCGGCGTCACGCCCTCCCAAAATAACTTCACTTGGGGTGCCATTGAGCCACAGCGCCACCAACAATATCCCCACCATCGTCCCCATGATGAGGGTGGG
>DBCF01000255.1 GCA_002292925.1 Roseiflexaceae bacterium UBA965
CCCCCTCGGCGCTGAATTCACGTTATAATGGTGATGAAGGT
Organism: Roseiflexaceae bacterium UBA965; assembly: GCA_002292925.1. Taxonomy (GTDB): domain Bacteria; phylum Chloroflexota; class Chloroflexia; order Chloroflexales; family Roseiflexaceae; genus UBA965. The sequence continues at coordinate 42 of DBCF01000255.1, forward strand.
TTGCGTTTACCAAGGGGGTCGCCATGGCGACACAGGCACTCTACCGGCGTTATCGCTCCCAAACATTTGACGAACTCGTTGGTCAAGAACATATCGTCCGCACCCTGCGCAATGCGATTGTCGACGGGCGTATCGGGCATGCCTACCTCTTTACGGGGCCACGTGGTGTGGGCAAAACCACCGTAGCCCGCTTGCTCGCCAAAGCCGTCAACTGCTTGGCCGAGCCGAGTGAGCGCCCCTGTGGCACCTGTAACATGTGTGTGTCGACTGCCGAAGGCAGCGCTGTCGATGTCATCGAAATGGACGCCGCCTCGCATACAAGTGTCGACGACGCCCGCGAAATCATCGAGCGGGTGCAATTCCGCCCCGCCCTCGGGCGCTACAAAGTCTATATCATCGACGAAGTGCACATGTTGTCGACGGCGGCTTTTAATGCCCTGCTCAAAACCCTCGAAGAGCCACCCAACCATGCAATTTTTGTGTTGGCCACCACCGAAATCCACAAAGTGCCGGCCACGATTTTGTCACGCTGTCAGCGCTATACCTTTAACCGCCACAATGTGAGCGACACCGTCAATCATTTGCGCCAAATCGCCATCACCGAAGGCTACCATATCGAAGCCGGCGTCGCCGAGGCCATCGCCCGGGCCGCCACCGGCAGTATGCGCGACGCTTTGAGTATTTTTGACCAACTGATGTCGTATGGCAGCGGCCAAGTCAGCATGGCGATGGTACAAGGGCTGCTCGGCGTGACCGCCGCCCAAGAAGTCATCACCTTGGCCGAAGCCTTGCTCAATAGCGATGTAGCGGCGGCCTTGCAAGTGGTAGCCCGGGTCGCCAGTCAAGGGGCCGATATGCGCCAATTTAGTCGCGATATCGTGCAACACTTGCGCCTGGTGATGCTGGTCAAGGCCGACCCCAACGGCACCGCCATCGAAGCAGCCGAAAGTGAAGCCGATGCGGTACGCGACCAAGCCAGACGGGCCCAAATGGGTTCGCTGGTCTATTGGTTGCGGCGTATGAGTGAGCTCGATTACGAATTGCGCACCAGCCCCTACGGGCAGTTGCCCCTCGAATTGGCCGTGGTCGAAGCCATCGCCGGGCCGCCAGTGAGTAGCGCGGCACCCTCAGCGGCACCGGTGAGTCGTCCTGTCGCCCCACCTAGTGCGGCACCAGCTCGCCCTAGTGCAAGCGAAATGCCACGCCCTAGTGTCCCACCCGCACCGCAACCGACCGCACCGCAACCGACCGCACCGCAACCGACCGCTCCCACACCGGCGACACCGCGCCCCGTGGCACCCAGTGACGCACCGGCCACACCACCCAGCCGCGGGCCAAGCAACGAGCCGGCAGCCAATCCACCGACGACGCCGTTGGGCGACAAGAGCCCGATTGGTGATGTGACCGATTTGCTCGAGCGCTGGCCGGCGATTATCCGTGATTTGCGCTCCAAAAGCCGCAATCTCGAGGCGTTGATCAAAAGTGGGATTGCCCCCATCGACATCCAAGGCACGGTGATTACGCTCAAGGCAGACAACGAATGGTTGCTCAACAAAATCCAAGAGCGCAACAATGTCACCATCCTCGAAGAGGTAATCGCCCGCTATGCCGGCGTCAGCTATACCATCCGCAGTGTGGCCGAGGCCGCCAAGCGCGACAGCGGCAGCGCCCTACGCGAGCAGATCCGCGATACCACCACCAATCCGTTGGTGCGTGCCGCTATGAATGTGTTTGACGCAGATGTCGTCAGCATCGAAACCCCCGAACAAGGAGAAACCGCATGAACCCCCGTCAAATGCAACAAATGGCCATGCAAATGCAACGCCAAATGGCCAAAATCCAAGAAGAACTCAAAACCGTCGAAGTGGTGGGCAGTGCCGGTAGCTACATCACCGTCACCGCCAATGGTCATGGCGAAATCCAAGCCATCAAAATCGACCCCCAGATTGTCGACCCCAGCGACATCGAGACCCTGCAAGACTTGCTGTTGACGGCCGTCAATGATGCTGCCAGCAAAGCCAAAGCAATATCAGAATCACGCATGAATGCCGTCACCGGTGGCATGAAAATCCCCGGATTGATGTAAGCCCATGAGCGATACGGCCCTCTTACTCGAATCGGTATCACGCCTCATCGACGAACTAGGGCGCTTGCCGGGCATTGGCCCCAAAAGCGCCTCACGCTTGGCGTTTCATTTTTTGCGTACCTCCGAACAACGGGTGGCGGCTTTGACCGACGCCTTGACCGCAGTCAAACAGCAAGTACGCCAATGCGACCGCTGTCATTTCATCAGCGATCAGGAATTGTGCGTGGTCTGTCGCAATCCCAACCGCCAAGCGCCGATTATTTGTGTGGTCGAAGAAGCGCTTGATGCCTTGGCCATCGAACGCACCGGCATTTTCCGGGGGCGCTACCATGTGCTCCACGGCCGGATTGCGCCGCTCGAAGGGATGGGGCGCGAAGATATTTTCTTTGATGATTTGCTCGAGCGCATCCGCGACGAAGGCATCAGCGAAGTCATCATCGCCACCAACCCCAACCTCGAAGGCGAAGCCACCGCCGCCTATTTGCAACGCGAAATCGTGCCCCTCGGTGCCCGCATCACACGCCTGGCCCGCGGCCTGCCCACCGGCGGTGACCTCGAATGGGCCGACGTGCATACCTTGACATCCGCCCTCGAAGGGCGTCGCGAATTACTCTAAAAACCCCCGCGGCGCAGCTGCGCGACGGGGGTTTATCGGTCAGCGGAGCGCCATGAGGCGCTCCGCTTTTTTGTGGCTTACGACTCGCTAATGTTGGCGAGGTCTGGTACTGCCGAAATCCAGATCTGTCCGGCGGTGAACATCACGTCTTCGCCATTGCTGTCGAGGAAGATGATGGGCGCTTCGGGGCTGGCTTTGTTCCAGGTGACTTCTTCGCGCAAGCCATCACGGTACAAAATCCCCTTGCCACTGCCGACTACTTGCTGGTCGATGCGGGCTTTGGGGTCACCTTCGATGGGGGCTTCTTTGACTTCGATAACGACCACGTTTTGGGTTGAAAGCTGGGCTTGGCTGACTTCGTCCATGGCCGCTTTGCCGAAACGGGTGCGGAAGTAGTTGTTGCTGGCGGGGTCATAGGTCCAACCAACCGGCGCATCATCATACAAAAAGAAGTACGAGAATGTCTGGGCGGCGCCCCGTTTGGATTCTTCGAGGGCGAGACGATAACGGAAGCCCACATCGGTACGGCTATAGGGTACTGTTTCGGCGGCAGCCCGCTCTTGGAGCAAGGTACCGTTGGTGTAGAGATTGTGGGGGGCGAAACGGGTTTCGGTATCAACCCGAAAGAAATAATTGGTTGATTCAGCACGCAAGGCATCGAGGTTGATGATTTGGTCGGTACTTTCGGCAAGCTCGAGGCCAGTCGGCGAACCACCAGCGTGCGCATAATACGCCCCAAACCCCATCGCCCATTGCACGAAGTACAAACGGGCACTACGGACGGGACCAAGGGGGCGATCATCGGCGGTTAATTCGCCGGGGAAGACCGCCATAAAGCGGGTAATCCCATATTCGGCCAAGGCCTCAAAGACCACTGAGGCACGGTTGAGTCCTGATTGGGGGTAGGCGTCGGGGTGATTGTCAATCATCATCATAAAGGGGCGTTTGGTGACTTCACCACGCACCAACGGAATGACATTGAGGTCGGCAGGCATGGGCACGTTGGTAGCGGTAGGGACTATGGTTGGTTCGAGAGTAGGCTGCGCAGTTGCAGTTGCGACTGGTGCTTCAGTAGCCACTGGCGCGACGATTTCGGCAGTAGGCACGGCGGTATTTGCAGATCCACCACAGGCCACCAAGGTGGTAAGCACAAGGCTAGCCGCCAACAATTGGTGCACCCAAAAACGCAATTTCATGAATGTACTCCTCGATAAATACGTTACCGTTTCGCCAATATTGTAACATACACCCATCAGGAAGTAGGAAGTAGGAAGTAGGAAGTAGGAAGCGTGAAGTAGGAAGTAGGAAGCGAAAGTCCGAAGTAGCACCGCAGCCTGCTGCGCCCAACCATGCACCCACTCTGCGTCTCCGCGTGAGCCAAAAGAGACATCACAAAGTCGGAAATGACGTCGGAAGCCACTATGTAAGGGCGATTACTCCACGGCGTATTTGCAACGATTTTTACAACACATACATGTCAACTCGCCGTGGAAAATCGCCCCATATGCCTGCTGCGCCCTCCGTGTTCCCTGTGCGAGATAAATGACAATCCTCGGATGCCCTCCCCGTACGCTAAATGACCTGTGGTAAAATAGACCACATCCGTCGCGACGGCCACCCCAAAAGAGAAATTCTTGCCCGTTCCTACAAAATCAATCGAATTCCGCACCGTTATTCCCAGAAAGATGCATTATGCGTTATCACCGTGTCCGCATCCACGCTGTCGACGACCCCCAATACCGCGCCTATATCGCCAAAATCATGGCCAGCAAAGTCAATCACAAAGCCACCCGCCCTGCCAGCAACCGCTCGCTGTTTGGCGGTGAGGCCGAACAGATTGTGCGTGAGTGGCTGGCCCAATTCCACCCCTTGAGCGACCGTCGTTATGTCGAATACGACGAACGGATGGGCAAACAACTGCAACGCAAATACCGCGAACTCGACGCCGTGTATGAATACGATGCCCAGCATTACCACGTGTTTGAGGTCAAAGCCACCTCGCAGGTACGCAGTATTGGGCGCGGCTTACGCCAGCTCAGCGAAACCCACAGCATTTTGCGCACCGTGGTGCCCCATGTAGCGCGCACATTGATTTTGATTGACACGGGAATTATTAGTGACGAAGAAGTCGTGGCGTTGATGCAATCTGATGAGGCGCCATTTCACGCTCCGGCCACCATACGCAGTTTTTTTGCAGAAAACAATCACATCCCACTTTACGACAGCGTTGATTACCAGCCCGACCGCCAAATAGCCGTGAGTGTGGTACGCTTCCCGCTCGCAGATATTTGTGCCTTGGCCGAAGCCCAAGGCATCGAATTGCACCTCGATTGGAGTGACGAAGACGAAGATCCCGAAGAAGTCGAAACCCCCGCCCCTACCACCTATACCTCGCACGATGCCAGCGACACCAGTGACGACGATAATCCCTTTGCGGCGGCGCTGCGTCGCGCCATGGATCAATCGTAGCGGGTAGTCACCGGTTATTCGTCATCGTACGACGGGTCGTCGTCGTACTGGTCGTCATCCTCGTAGGGCGGCTCATCGTCGTTTTGATCGGCGTAATCAGCGTCGTCATCGGCCAATAATTCATTTAATTCGGCGGCATAGCGGGCAGCTTCGTCCTCGGCTTCAGCGTCGGCGAGTGATTCGGCTTCGCGGGCGGCTTCGTCCTCGGCGGCTTGGGCAATCACGGCATTGGCCATCAACCGGCGCATGGCGTAATATGGGTCATTGGTCATGATGACACCTCTTTTTCAGCGTTACGTCATCATATCACGAGTCAGTGCCAGCACCTAATGACTGAGGCCATCGACGCGGGGATGCACGCCAAGTAACGTAGCATCAACCCATAGCGCCAACGACACCCAAGTCACAAACAGCACGATGGTAAGTGCAAACACCCAGCCGGCCCTGCCATAGCGGGTCAAGGGGGTGAGGCAATATGCCAGGCCAATGGCGATGAGGGGTACTGCCAGATAGCCGTAGCGCACTTGATAGCCGGTGATGAGTTCGACACCCAACCAAAAAACAACTGTCACGGCCCACGCCGGGGCCAATTGTGGCAGACGCCGCCAGGCCACTAGCGCCAAGAGCGGTGTGATCCACCACGCAATGGGGGCAAAGCCGACAGCCAGGCCTTCTTTCATTTGCGCAAGCATATTGGCAAAGCGAAACGGCACGATCCGGGCGGCGGTGGGCTCCGAATGGAACAGCGTGTACACATAATTCACATACAGCGACGTGGCCGACAACGGCAAGAGTACAGTGGGCAACCAGCGCCACCACCACGCCGCGCTCCCGCGATCAGGTTCGCTCACCCGCACCGCGCTATACCACACCGCCACAATCAATACTTCACCGATATGCGTCCAGACCACCCCCGCCATGGCGACCCCCGCCAACACCGCCCCCCAGCGATCGCGGCGGAGCGTGGCATAAATCACCACAAACGCCAATAGGTGGGCCAGTACTTGGGGCATAAAAGACCACCACAAGATGGCGGTGGCAATGGGCATGGCCAGCGTCAACAGTGTCGCAATGATGGCGGTACGCGCCGGCACTTGGCACTGTCGCAAGATGAGCCATACCACCACCGCCAGCAGGCTTTCGGCACACACTATTACCACATGCATGGCGAGATCGAGCCCCACCACACGCGCGAGCGCATCACTTAGCCAATAAAACAACGGCAAAATCAAGGCGGGGCGGCCACTGAATTCAAAGGGGTGGTCAAGCAACGTCAGTGATTGTAAGCGATGAAACTCACCTAAGCGTTTGGCGTGTATCAAAAAATCATGCCCATCAAACGCGGGATAGACTACCAAGAGCAGGCGCACCGCAACCCAAAACGCCACTGCCGATTGCACCACGGTGGGTAGGCGTAGCCAGCGCATCACCACAATCAACAACGGCACGAGGGGCAACACCAATGCCCATGACATCAACCACGCAGCGGTCATGCTGGCATTGATGATGATGGCACCTGCAAACAACAGCGGCGCACCCAGCACCCCACTCAGCCACACAACGACCCGATGGGCACGTAACAGCCAGGCGCTGACCCATATAATCAGCGCCACCCACAACAACACTCCGAGCCACGACAACGCCAGCGTATTCGATGAGGCCATCAACAGCGTCACCGAGCGCACCCGTACCCCCAATTGCCGCTCATCGGCAGGGTGGACAAAGGGTGGCGCATACATGTGGACAGTCGTGTCTACATTGGCGTGGATGAGTGGTAACAATAGCGCAATATGGCGCGTTTGTTGCGCAACAATGGTGGTGACCACAAGCGAGCCACTGCGCAATGAAACGGGCACCGGACGCCCCGAATCACTGACAATCAGCTGCATAATCGACATGGTGTGGTCTGCCACACCAGCGATACGGATGGTCGAATCAGTTTTACTCCAACGATATGGTCCTACATCGTCCGTTTGAATGGCATAAAATCCTTGGAATGGAGATACCCCATTCGCACTCCACGGTAACACCAGTTTGGTTGGCCAGAGCGCACCATAGCCGACCACGCACACCACTATTACTGCCGCAACCATGATGAGCCACGTCAACACCGGGTAGACAAGATTGCGCAATTGTTGCATACCAACCCTTTTTATACGCCACACCCCTGCAGACAATAGAGATGGAGCGTGATTAGTGCGTCAGGCCATCGATGCGTGGTTTTTGCAACCCCAAGACCGCATCGACCCACAAACTCAACGAGACCCAAGCTACAAAACCGATACACACCCCTACCAGTACCCGCCCAGCCCAGCCTTTGCGCCAGATCGGCACAAGTACGGCGGCCAGCCCGGTGGCCATCAAGGGCACAACCGTATAAATATAGCGTACTTGGGCTTGGGTGACTAATTCCACCCCAAAAAACAACCCCGCCGTGAGCAACCACGGCAGCGTTGTCCGCCAAGCCACCCGCACGGCCAGCACCAACAACAGCACTACTGCTAGCCATGGGAATGGTGCAAACCCCACCATAAACGCCGTCTGCATGCGCGGCCAGACACTTGCCAAATCGGGGTTGATGAGTCCGGCCTGGCCATTGCCGACATTATTGACAAAAAACGACTGATAAATAGGGATGAGCAACAGTCCAGCCCCCAGCACCGGCAGGGTACGGAGCCACCACGCCCGCGTCAAACGGTCAGATTCACACAGCCGCAACAAGCCATACCACACGGCGGCAATCATCGCCTCGCCGATGTGCGTCAACGCCACCCCCGCCAGCACACCAGCGGCGAGGTAAGCACCTCGTTGATCACGGCGCACCACCGCATAGGCAATCACCACCGTAAAGACGTGGGCGGTGATTTGTTGCATGAACGACCACCACAACACCGCCGACGAAATCGGCAAACTGAGCACAATCAATCCCGCAAAAAGTGCCAGTAGCGGAGTAACCCCGCTGCGGCGCAACAAGGCCCACACCGCCAGCCCCAAGCCGGTTTCACAGAGCACGATAATCAAATGCATGGCCAGGTGGTAGTCAATCAGGCTCCCCAAACCGTCGGCCAGCCGGTAGTACAACGGCAAAATCAACGACTGCCGGCGCCCGAATTCATAGGGGTGCGCCGCCATCGTCCAACTGCCATCACGGAACAAAAAGACCCGGCGCAAGTGGATGAGATAATCGTGCCCTGCAAACGTCGGATAGGTGATGCCAATCAGGCGTAAGCTCAATACCACCACCCAACCCTGCACCAGCGCCAGCGGCGCCACGCGGCGCACCAGCCATGCGCCCACCGGCACCAGCACCGCAATCCCCGCCCAGGCCGCCAACCAGTGGTCGACATTCACCATGTCACTCAGCATCATCACCAGCAACACCACCGGCCCATAGATCAGCGCACCCAGCCAAGCCCAGCGTGCCCCTACAATCAACCGCCCCAGCCAGGCACCGACGACGCACAACCACGCGATTGCGCCCCACCACCACGGCGCTGGCCAAGCCCACGACTGGGCCAGCACGGCAATTTGGCGCATGCGAATCCCCAACTCCCGCTCGTCGCCGGTGAGTTGGATGACAGGGGTCGTCAACGTGAGCGTCTGACTGCCCCGCATGTCCGTATGGGGCAACAACAACCACACTACTCGGGTGGTATTGACTAGCGGTACGACCACCTGCATCTGCCCAACCTGTATGGTAGTAGTGACGGGGCGAGCCGAATCGGCAATGGTGAGGCGTACTTGTGGCAACTGCTGCCACGCACTGTTGGGAATGGTGATGGTTGCCTGCCCTGCCGTCCAGCGCGACTGCACGCCATCACTGGCGGTTTCGGGTGCATAAAAATCGGTCAGCAACACGGCAGCGCGCGGGGCAGCTACCGACACTACCATGCCGGGCTGGGTCCGCCAGCCCAACCCCGCCAGTGTGGCGAGGCTACTCAACAGCACCACCATCACGCCAATGCCAAATTGTGCCCACAAATTACGGACGCGTTCCCCCATCGGCATATCCTGTCATTTCAAGGTAGCCCTGCCCTTGGATTGGTTGCGTATCACGCTGACCTTTGACCGCCACCGCCCCTTCCCAATAGCGCACCGTTACCAGTAATTCTTGGTCAGCCACCAGCGGCGTCACCGTCACATCCAGCCCCATGCGGGCAATAGTAATTTGCCAGCTGGCCGGATAGATGGCCCCGGTATGCGGGCTGGTCCATTGTCCCACCGGTTGCAACACGATATCGGCACTCGTCAACGGCGTAATCTTGCCATCGGCATCGCGCCACGAGCCACCACTATAGGGATCGATGCTACCGTCACGGCGGCGCAAGTGGTAGAGCATCACATCGCTACCGTCGTCCAAATGCACAGCAAACCAATCCCAACCCACTTGATCGGCGGCCAACGCGCTGGTACTCCACTCGCGGTCCATCCAGCTCGTGCCCGTCACCTGATACGCCTGACCGGCGATAGTCAGTGTGCCGGTGGTTGGCATGCGTGGTACCGAATAATAATACGACGCATTGCCCACTCCCGCAGATTTTTGGCTCAGGCCAGCGTTGCCTTGCAACACCGGAGTCATGCTATTGTCCAACTGCAAATCGAGCGCCACTACCCCTTGGCTGGCACGCAACTGCAATTGGCTGGCATCGGGGGTGGTACTCACCACCTGCCAATCATCGAGCCAGACCTTAAATGGGGCGGCTTGGGCACCAGCTAGGCCTAACGCATCACGGTTAAATCGTTCATATGCAAAAAACTGCTGATCGGCGACAGCGGTGACTGCCAAATGTGCCATATACGCCGTCGCCCCACGCCACGCCGACTGTGTCGCTGCGCTGGCAGTCGGTGTGGGCGCACGTAATGCCGACCGAAAAATCGTAAACTGATAGCCAAACTCGCGTCCCGCATCATCACGCAGATTACCGGTATAGTACCACCATTCCACCGCATACCCCTCGTGCGGGCCATGATCGGCAGGGAATGAGAATTGGCGCGGTTTGTCGGCCCGCAAAAAGCCTGTCATGTCGGTGCGATTGAGGCTTTCGGCCAACGTCAATTGGGTCTGGAGTGGGGCAGCAGTCTGGGCACCACAGGCCACACACAGCCACACACAACTCAGCCATATCCACCACGATTTCATCGTTGTATCCTTTTATTCTTCGCGTAAGGCCAGCGCCGGCGCGATGCGGGCAATCCGCCAGGCCGGCACAATCCCCGCCAACAAGGCCGCCACAATCGCCGTAATCAAGGCGTTGAGGTAAATGTGCGGCTCAAAAGCAAATTGCAACGTCCAACCAAATGAAATCCGATTAATCACAAAAATCAGTGCCCACGCCATGGCCGTGCCTACCGGCAACGCCACCAGGCCAGCCACTAGTCCCATCAAGCCTGTTTCGCTCAATACCAATTGCCACAGCTGACGCGGGTCGAGCCCGATAGCTCGCAACATCCCGAATTCACGCACCCGCTCGAGTTGCATGGCAGTCAGGGCTGCAAAAATCCCCACAAAGGCCACAATCGTCGCCAGCAGTTGCAATACGTTGGTGATGGCAAAGGTGCGGTCGAGGATGGCCACCGACGATTCACGCAAGGTGCGGTTCGAGCGCACCATCAACGCCGTAGTGGGGAATTGATCGCGGATGGTAGTTACCATCGCCTCACTGTCAGCATCTGTCGGCAGATAGACCCCCAGCGACGACAAATGCGGGTCATCAAAGAACTGTTGGTAGCGCTCGATGGGCTGCATCACCACGCCCAACTCGGTGCCATAATCATAAAACACCCCCACAATCGGCATCGCCACATCACCGCGATCAGTGCGCATCATAAAGGTGTCGCCCACATGCAAGCGGTGCCGCAACGCCAACGGCTCCGAGATGATAATCGCATCACGGTTAAAGGCCGGCCAAATCTGGGCAGGGTCGCCTTCGGCCCACAAAAAGGCCGCATGGTCGGCTTCGGTCACATCGAGGGCAATCTGCAACACCGGCGTGGTGTCGGTAGGGAGCATGGTGCTCCGGTAGCGGCGCACGCGGTCGATGCCTGGCAAGGCGGCGACTTTTTCGTACACCCCCGCCGGCAACGGCGTATCGAGGCGGTTAGCGGTAATCGCCGGCGCCGACACAAATACATCGGCCCGAATGGTGGTGGTCAACCAATCAACCACCGTCAACCGGAAGCTGGCTACCATCAGCCCCACCGCAATCGTCACCGCCACTGCAATCATCAAAGCCGCCACGGCCACGGCGGTGCGACTGAGCGAGGTCACCACGTCGCGCACTGCCATGCCTGCAATCAAACCAAACAAGCGCACCGCCAAGGGGCGAATCGCGGCCATCACGGCTACGGTGGCAATGGGCGTGACCATGGCCGCCCCCAGTGTCAACGCCAATAAACCGACATAGCTCGCCAAAATAAACGGGATTTGCCACATCACCACCCCGCCAAACAGCATCAGCACCAGCCCCAACCAGCCCAAAATCGGCACCAGTCGGCGGGTTTGCTCTTCGTACGACGAGCGGCGCAACACGGTGCGGGGGGGCGTACGAGCTGCTTCCCAGGTGGGGATGGCCAGCGCCACCAACGACGCCAGCAGTCCGAGCACTACCCCTTTGAACAATGGCCAAAAGGTCAAGGTGATGGTGTTGACCGTCACCACAAAATAAATATCGTTGATGGTACGCGCCACCAAGCCCAACAATAGTTGGGCCAGACCGATGCCCAGTGCAATCCCCAATGCCGTGCCTAGCACGGCGATGACGCTACCTTCGACCAACATCAAGCGGGCGATTTCGCCTTGCGACACGCCCAAACAGCGCAACGTCCCCAGCAACGGCCGGCGTTGCACCACTGCAAAGGTCATGGTGTTGTAGATCAAAAACATCCCCACCACCAACGCCAACAGACTCAAAGCATTGAGATTTATCTCAAACGAGGCGGTCATCTCGGTGGTACTCTGGGCCCGTTGGGTGGGGGTGGTCAGGCGCACACCGGGGGGGAGCACCGTAGCGAGCTGGGTGCGGACCGCGGCACCACGGGCATCAGCGGGGATAATCAGGTCGATGCGATCGAGCTGGCCCACTTTGCCCAACCAATGTTGGGCCACCCCGATATCGGTAATCAGCAAATCGTCGAGGGCCCGCTGGGTGGCAGCATCGCCGGTTTCGAGCAGACCCACCAGCACCATCGGTTGACGGGCACCCGCAATTGTCACGGCAAAGGGTTGCCCGAGGGTCGCCCCCAGCATGGTGGCGGTGGCACGACTCATCAGCACCGCATCGGGTTGGGTCAACAATTGCGCCAGCCCGTCGCGCAGGCCACCGCTGGGAGTCAATTCGGAGCGGAAGGGGGCTTCGCTGAACGGGTCAATCCCGAGGATCTGCAAGGTATGGGTAGGGGTGGTGACACTGGTGGCATAGCCTTCGACCACCGGCGCACTTTCACGCAGGCCCACATCGACGCGAATCCGCCGAAACACCGCTTCGGGGATGCCGTTGGGGCCACCCGTCAATTGGTCGGTGGCCCGGCCGGTGACGGTGGCCGTCGACAGCAAAAACGCCCGACGGGCGCTTTCGTTGGCGATGTCGATGGCAATCACTACCGCCACCCCCATCGCCACTCCCACAATCGCCAACAACGCTTGCCACGGACGGCGCAACGGCCAGCGCAGGGTACTCAACCACAATACGCGCATCATAATTGGACACCCGTGCTGTCATCGACCAAATGCCCGGCTTGGATGCGGACCACGCGGTCGGCGCTGGCCGCTACTTCACGGCTGTGGGTCACCATCAACAACGCCCGGCCGGCGGCACCAGTGAGGTGCGTCAGCAACTGCAAAATCTGTTCGCCGGTATCACTATCGAGGTTGCCTGTCGGCTCATCAGCCAGCACCAACAATGGGTCGTGGACGAGAGCTCGTGCCACTGCCACCCGTTGTTGCTCGCCACCCGACAAGCGGTCGGGGGCGGTACTAGCCCGGTCGGCCAACCCTACTTGGTCGAGCATTTGCATGGCGCGGGTATGGGCGGTAGCCCCCATCACGCCGTTGAGTTCGAGGGGCAACAACACGTTTTCCAGCACGGTCAAGGTCGGTACTAAATTGAAAAACTGAAAGACAAAGCCGACATGTTTACGGCGAAACTGGGTGCGGGCTGCTTCGCTGAGCTGATTAATATCACTGCCGCCGATGATGACATCGCCCGCATTGGCGTAATCGATACCACTGATTATGTTGAGTAGCGAGCTTTTGCCCGAGCCACTTTTGCCCACCAACGCCACTCGTTCACCGGCCTGAATGTGCATATCAACGCCATGGAGCACTTGACGGCGGGTGGTGCCTTCGTCGTACCATTTTTCGACATTTCGCAATTCGACAATCATACTCATAACGATTCCTGTTCACTTTTTACTACTTTTATAGCATACCATATTGATTGCGAAATGTTTCACGATGGTGGGTAAACAATGAAACGACGTAAACGGAGAGACGCGGTATGCTGCGTCTCTCCGTTTACGTCGTGCGAGGCATGTAGGTGCGAGGCATGCCTCGCATCTACTACCGCAAACGCACCCCTGCCGGTGGTACGACGCCGGGACCATACACGACGTAGTTGTACCATGGCGCATACGAGGTCAAGAAATTGTCGTTGTGGAGTAGACTACCATCGGCGCGATTGACGGTACGCACATAGCTGACCTTCATGCCGCCACGCCCAATAACCAATTGGCGGGTCGAGCCACGCTTCATGCTGGAATCATATTGCCAGATCGGTACGCCGGGTTTAGTGACATTACTTACAAGCGGGCCATCATACTGGACGGTGCGGCCATCGGGCACTCCCCAAAACTCAACGGTAAAGCGCAAGTTTTCAGGTTCGTTGTGGACGACGAGCAGCAAAGGATTCGCCGAGTCGTTGACAAATCGAAAGTCAACGGTAGGCTCGAGTACGGTGGCATCAAAGCCCAAAATATCTTCGTAGGTCGTTACCACATAGGTATGCGGTACCCGCATGGTGATGTCAAAGCCACCATTACTTGCCGCGCGAAACACCGTGGTCGAGACTTGGCACAAGCCGCCGCCGATGATTTTGCTTAATTGCCCATTGATAATGCCATAGCCTTCGACAAAGTCGGTATCGACAAAATTACTACTTTTGAGGAAAGAGAACTCGGCTCCAGCCGGCACAATCGTGCCGTCAATCATGGCGCCAGCACGGGCGATATTGGTTTGTTTGGCGACACCAGCACCTTTGTATGAGGTGGTCGAGGTAGCGACCCGTTGCAACCCAGGCATTGGCGTGGTGTACGGAGCCAAACTCGGTGATTCGTACAACAGCGCTTTGCCGAGATCGCCGATGCCAATCTTGACCTGGTTATGCGCAACATGGGCTTCGAGTCGCACCCGCTCGAAATATTGGACACGTACCACGTCACCGTTGATTTCTTGAAAAAAGTCTTCGGACAATGGATAGCCAAAATTACGCAATCCACCGTTTGTTTGCCAAAAATCACGAAAACTATTGCTAATGGTATGCCCTGTCTCGGCAAAATAAAGGCTATCACCACCCGGATTCGCAATCCCCGCAAATGGCGGCAACGCAAGGTCTTCGGCACTGAGTTGCTCAACAAAATGCGCACCAATTCGGGTCAACAACACCTCGTTGGTGGCATCATGTCCCACCGGTACCTCAAAGCGCGCGCGCTCGAAATATTGCACCCGCAAACCGCCATCGGAGATAATCGGCGTCAATGGCAACCCAAAAATCGCCGTACCGCCGTTTTCTTCATAATAACGCCGAAACGTCCCGTGCAGGTATTGCCCGGTTTCACTGTAATACAGCACCCCGACGCTAGCCTGGTTGACATCGACTGCCGCATAAATTTGCGGGATATAACGAGGATCTGCCACCGCTCCGGTTAAGCAAATCAGTGTCATCATCAAAATCGCGAGCCGTTTCATGGTATCCTCCGCACGCACATATTTAGCCTATTGCGATGAATTTCCTATGCCCTAGACCACCATATAACCTATGCATACGCATAATTCACTATATACCATCACATATTACCAACTATCATTGTGAAATCCTATATGCGAGATTACGCCACTCTTACAGATGCAACGAATATGGAAGTATTGTATTTTTTTAACTTAGTAGATTATGCGTCGTAACATGACACGCGACATGACCAAGAGGTCAACGCACTCCCCACGGATACGGTATAATTTAGGCACACTCGCCATAGCCGTAAGGAAATAATAATGCGCAAACCACTCATCGGGATTGCAGGGTCACATGCCTATACCAGCACGTGGTCACCCCCGCAAGTAGGCGCCCGGCGCTCGTACATCGATGCCATTATCGCTGCCGGCGGGGTGCCGTTGTTATTGCCCCCGGTCGATGCCAGCAATCATGATTTACTCGACGCCTATTACGATGAAATAGACGGCTTGTTGTTGCCGGGTGGTGGCGACATCGATCCGGTGTTGTATGGCGCCGAAAAACACCCCAAAACCGACAACATCGACGACTTGCGCGACTATAGCGAGCTCTATCTGGCCCGCAAAGCTACCGCCAACGGCAAACCGATTCTGGGGATTTGTCGCGGCTTGCAAGTGCTCAATGTGGCGTTGGGTGGCACGCTCATCCAAGACCTGCCCGACGAAGTGGGTGGACCATTGGTGCACAACGAATCAGCGCTCAAAGAAGACTGGCTCCACATGGCGCACCCCTTGACACTCAGCCCCGATTCGAGTCTGGCCGACATGCTGGGCACCACCACCATTGCCGTCAATTCGCTCCATCACCAAGCGTTGGGCGAAGTAGGCCAAGGCTTGCGGGCAGTGGCGTGGTCCGAAGATGGCGTAATTGAGGCGGTCGAGGGCACGGGTCCCAATTTCATTGTGGCAGTGCAATGCCACCCCGAAACGTTGCGGGGCGCAGCTGATCCACGCTGGCAACAAATGTTTAACCGCTTTGTGCAGCGCTGTGTAAACTTTGCCACGGCCTAATTCGCACCCCCGGGGAGCCCATCGTGTCGGCAGAGGGGACGGAAACCGAACCTTCGTTAGGGAGCCAATTCACCCGTGCCGGAATATTTTTTCAACACAATAAAAAAGGAAGACATCATCATGAGCAAACGACCAGTCATCGGCATCCCCTGTACACAATCACGTGACGAGTGGGGCGGCTTGGCCCTCGGCAATTCAGAGACCTATCTGCGCGCCATCGAAGCCGCCGGCGGCACGCCCTTGCTGTTGCCGTTGTCAGACGAAACCGGCGTCCTAGCTGGGTTGTATGAAATAATCGACGGGTTGTTGTTGGCCGGGGGGGTCGACATCCACCCCGACGCCTACAACCACCCACCCCACGAGAATCTCGGCAGCAACAATCTGCTCCAAGACCGTAGCGAGCTCTATCTGACGCGCCGGGCCATTGCCGATGGCAAGCCCATTCTGGGGATTTGTCGCGGTCATCAGATGCTCAACGTGGCAGCGGGTGGCACGTTATACCAAGACATCCCCGCCGAAATCCCCGGCGCACTCAACCACGAGTTTTCGGCTGACGCCAAAGATGGCACAGTGCTGGCCCACGACATCCAAATCGACGAAGAAAGTTGGTTGGCTGAGACGCTGGGGCAAACCATCATCAAAACCAACAGCATGCACCACCAATCGGTGCGTGATGTGGCCCCGAGCATGCGCATCGTCGGCAAAAGTAGCGACGGCGTGGTCGAGGTCATCGAATCAACCAGCGAACACTTCGCGGTGGGGATTCAATCGCATCCCGAAGAATTGTGGAACACCAGCGAGCCACAATGGGCTCATTTGTTTGCGACGTACGTCCAAGAAGTGGCCAAAACCGTCAAATAAATAGTCAACAAACCCCCGTCACGTGTATGCGTGACGGGGGTTTTGCGTAGCGACGAAGGGTTATTTGGCCAACTCGGTCAATAGCGGGGTGAGTTCTTCGGCGGTCAAGCCCCCTTCAAAACGGGCGGTGATGAGCCCTTGGCCATCGATGAGGAAGAGCCAGGGCTCCGATTGGAGCCCCCAGGCGAAATAGGCGTCAGAGACGCCGGTTTTGCGCTCGGTGTTGGTCAAATTGCGACCTTCGGTCATAGCGGCTTGGAAGACGGCGTTTTGTTGGCTAAACGAATCACCAAAGGGGAAGCGATAAATCTCGCTATGAATGAAGGTGATTTTATCGCCAAAGGTGCGTTGTAACGCACTAAATACTTTGAGGCTGGGACCACACACGGCAGTACGACAAAACCCGGGGGTGGCAAAGAGCACGGCAATTGGTTTGGCTTGCGTGAGGGCAGCGCTGAGGCTGACTTGGTAGAGGCTCAGATCGGGGTCGGTCATCGACACCAGCTGACTGACATCGGGGGTATCACTGACGGTCAGGGTGTCGGCAGATATGGCCTTGTCGCCCACTTTGGGGGCAATGGCACGCTCGCTGACGGGGAGTTGTAGTTTGGAAATGCTGGGGGCAGTCATGCCCGCGAGTTGCACGCTGATTTCGACGCCCCAGTTGCCAGCGCTCGGGAAGCTAAAGTTGGCGACATAGACGGCGGCAGGCAGACCTTTGCCGTAGTAGGTGGCGGTGGCGTCACCGACGGCAGTTTCGCTGTCGACATCGAGGTTAAAAAAGCGCAGGGTGACTGCGGCTTGGGGATCGTTGACGGGTGAACCGGCTTTGATGATGCCGATGGGCAAGCGATTGGGGCCAACTACTGTCTCGGTAAAGGCAAATACGGGGGTAATCGTGGCGTCGCTCGTGGCCGGGGAACTCGCACAGGCGCTGATGGTAAATAGCACGAGCAACCAAAAGATGATGCGTTGTTTCATGATTGTCCAGTAATGATAAAAATGACCATTGCGGTAATTATACTACAATCACCCGTACGTGGCATGGTGGCGACGGGGAGGAAGGTGAGTGATTACGTACAACGATAACGATATCGCACGTTTTGTTGTTCGTGGTATAATTCGAGACAGTAGGCAATCAGACATTGATTGTACACAAGGAGAATGCGCCATGGAGATTACGCACAAGCGCATGAATCGCGCCGATTTGCTGAGTATTAGCGGGCGGCTCGATGCAATGCACGCACCAGAGCTCAAACAAAAAATCGAAGAAGTGTTTGCAGAGGGACGCTACCGTATCGTCCTTGATTTGAGCGAACTCGAATACGTCGCCAGCCCTGGCTTGCGGGTATTGATTGAGTCCCGCAAAAAGGCCCGCGACTGGAAGTTGACCGACCTCGAAGGGGGCGACATCCGCCTAGCCGGGTTACCCGACCGCATCCGTGAAGTCTTTGACTTGACCGGATTCACGTCGTTGTTCGAGATTTTCCCCAATGCCACCGAAGCCGTAGGGTCGTTTTAGTACGAGGGTCAGAGGA
The DNA here is from genome assembly GCA_002292925.1 of Roseiflexaceae bacterium UBA965. Lineage (GTDB taxonomy): Bacteria > Chloroflexota > Chloroflexia > Chloroflexales > Roseiflexaceae > UBA965. Next base: position 18,626 of record DBCF01000255.1, read on the forward strand.
TTATGCCGAGCGCTTCATTGACGGTTCCCGCCCAACTTGACTCACTCGCCGTGATTAGCGAATTTGTAAATTCTGCGACGCACCGCGCGCAAATGAGTGAACGCGAAGCGTGGCAAGTCCAATTAGCTGTCGATGAAGCTGCCACTAACATTATTCAGCACGCCTATGCCGAGGTAGACACGGGAGTAATTCAACTCAAGTGGCTCATCGAGGCGGGCGAGTTGCAAATCACGTTGGTGGATAATGGTCGACCCTTTGACCCTACCCAAGTCCCGGCACCCGACATCCACTCGCCATTCGAAGATCGCCAAGCCGGTGGTTTGGGGATTTATTTGATGCACAAATTGATGGACACGGTGGCGTTTGATTTCGATGACGCCGCAAACACGTTGGTGTTGCGCAAGCGTTTTGCTGAACCCAATGCCGTCGCCGTACAACGATTTGCCCTCGACGGGCGCCTCGATGCCCGCAGTACGGCCACTGCGCTGGCACCGGTCAATGCAGCTCTCGCTGTCGGGGCCCGCACCATCCTCATCGACTTGCAACAGGTGACGTTTTTGAGTAGTAGTGGCTTGCGGGCGTTGTTGNNGTTGGTGCGGCGTGAACTCAACGAACGGCACGGGGCGCTGGCGTTGTGTGGGTTACAACCTCAAGTCGAAGAAGTATTTGCCATGACGGGTTTTTCCCAAGTCTTTGAAATTTTCCGCACCGCCGGTGACGCCTTGGCGAGCATCGAGTCACGCGATAGTGCGTAATTCCCCCCCGTATTTTCAAATGGCATTTGTACAAACGGTTAGGCGAGGCTGATAATGAAGCGTGAGCACTGGCTCATCGTTTACAGCATCGGTGTCGGCTTGGTAGGGTGGGCTTTGTTGGCTTGGCAATTTACGCCACCAGCCATTCCCCTCTGGCATGTCGCAGTGTTCATCCTAACCACACTCTTAATCGAGAGTGTGGGTTTTCGTGTACCACCTGCCGACCCCCATACCCTCGCCGGTGTGGCTATTTTGAGCATCACCCTGGCCGTTGGCCCTAGTACCGGCGCATTGGTGGTCGCTATCAACGCCTTCCTCATCGGCATGGTGTTACCGTTTGTCGACCACCGCCCTGCTACCTTTTATAGTGTGGTGGTACGGCCATGGACGCGAGCGGGGGTGCGGGTGCTGGCCGTCTATACGGGCTTCTGGATAGCCAGTCACGTCGCAGGCCCGCTGGGTATCGCCCTACAAATCGCCAGCTACCCCGCTTGTATCATGCTCAACCGTTGGGCCCGCATCGGGATCGACCATGGCGCTGCAGCGGTGCGCAAATGGTGGCAATCGGTGGTGGTGTCGGTGCTGATTGCCGAAATCATCCCGCTGCCGCTGGCCATCCTCGGCGCCCACATCTACACCGATTTAGGCATCGTTGATTTTATTTTGGGTGGGTTTGCGGTGCTGGGGGCGAGTGCGGTAATGCGCCAAGTGACGATTAGTCTGCGTCAACAACGGGCCGCCACCAACGAACTGACTATCCTCAACGCCACCAGCAGGGCGATTATCCGGGCAGAGCTCGACGTCGATGCCTTGTGCGAATTGATTTATCACGAGGCAGGCAATGTGCTCGACACGTCGTCGTTCCACCTTGGGATTTTTGAGCCAGACAGCGACCGCTACACCCTCAAAGTGCGGGTACAAGACAACCAACGCCTGCCCGGATTGACCGTCGATTTACCGTCGGGGGATGGGCTGATTGGCTGGATGCGCCAAACCGGACGCTCGTTGTTGATTGCCGATTTCGTGGCCGAAATGGATCGCCTGCCGGCGCGGCCGCGCTACCAGAGTAGCAACCCGCCCCGCTCGGGGATTTATGTGCCGCTGATTAGTGGCGACCTCGTGATTGGCAGTATTTCGGTCCAGAGTCTGCGGGTAAACGCCTTTAGTGCCGACGATTTGCGCCGGCTGTCGCAGATTGCCGACCAAGCGGCAGTGGCCATCACCAAGGCGCGCACCTTCAATGAAGCGCGCGAACGGGCCTTGCAGCTCCAAGCCATCCAAGATGTCAGTGCCCATTTGTCGGTATTGCTCGAGCCAGACGAATTGTTGCCCGAGGTATTGCGCTTGATTCGTGAGCATTTCGGCTATCACCCGGTGCATTGTATTACCGTGGCCGACGACGGCACCCTGCAGTTCCGCGCCACCACCACCGACCACGACGCCGCCGAATTCATGCGTGATTTGGTGGCGGGGTCAGGCACCGGGATTATTGCGCAGGTGGCGCGCACGGGGCAGATGCTACTGGTCAACGATGTGCACAACGACATTCATTATGTCGAAGACGATCCCCACACCCGCAGCGAACTGGCCGTACCGATCCGCTTTGGTGAGCGCTTGATTGGCGTGCTCGACGTGCAGAGTAGCGAGGTATGGCGCTTCCACCAGACCGACGTGTTTGTGATGCAGACCCTGGCCGACCAAATCGCCTTGGCGCTCGAGCGGGCCCGGGCCTTTAGTGCCCAACGCGAAGAAGCCTGGCGCCTGAATGTACTGCTCCAGGCCGCCGAAGAACTCAGCCGCCCCACGGCATTGGGTGACCTGCTAACCACGGCGGTGCGCTTGCCGTTGCGCTTGCTCGATTGTCGGCGCTGTGTCTATTTGGCGTGGGATCGTCACAAAGGGAGCTATATCGCAGCGGCGGCGGCCGGGCTCAGCCCCCTCGAAGAAGACGAGTTGATTGGTGTGCAATTCGCTGAATCATTCTTTATGGTGCCGCACCACCCGGCCCACAACGTGATGCTGAGCGAATTACCGCTGGGGCACGACGCCGCCATGCAACCCTTCCACGGCCGGCATGTATTAATTTTGATTGCCCGCGGTCGCAGTAGCACGCCGGGGATTTTGGTGGCCGATTACGACATCCCTGAGCGCACCTTTGGCGAACGCGAACAAAAATTGTTTAGTGGGTTGGCTGGTCAAATCGGTAGCGCCATCGAAAACGCCTTGCTGGAGCAAGAAGCGGCCAATGCCGCCCGCCTCGAAGAAGAATTGCGAGTGGCCCGCGACATCCAGACCTCGTTGTTGCCTGCCCGGGCGCCCCACTTGCCTGGCTGGGACATTACCGCCCACTGGCGAGCGGCGCGTGTCATCGGCGGCGATTTTTATGATTATTGGCCGCTCCACGACGCCGACAATCAGCCCTTGTTTGGCTTTGTGATTGCCGATGTCAGCGACAAAGGGATGGCGGCGGCGCTGTTTATGGCGTTGTCACGCAGTTTGGTGCGGGCGGCTGCTCTCGACGGCTCTGACCCGGCGCTGGCGCTGATGCGGGCCAATCGCTGGATTACCCGCGATTCTGAATCGGGCATGTTTGTGACGATTTTTTATGGCATCCTCAACCCAGCGACGGGGCATTTGCGCTATTGTTGCGCCGGCCACAATCCGCCGATTTTGCTCCGCCCCGACGGCTCGTTTAGTGAGCTGAGCACACCGGGGATTGCGCTGGGTGTCATCGAAGAAGCGACCTTGCACAGCCGCGACATTACCATGGATGCGGGTGACCTGCTGGTCTGCTATACCGATGGCGTGACCGAGTCGTTTGATGACCACGACAACCAATACGGCACCCAGCGCCTCCGCGACATGATGCAACTGCACCGCCACGACGCCACCGATGTCACCATCCAGGCCATCGCCGACGATGTGACCGCGTTTAGTGAGGGACGGATTTATGATGATGTCACGATGTTTTTGGTGAAACGAAAAATATTGTAGAGACGCCGTAGAGACGCAGCTTGCTGCGGCTTACAGCGTCTCCACCATGCCACGCAT
>DBCF01000072.1:0-2300 GCA_002292925.1 Roseiflexaceae bacterium UBA965
TGGCTTGACCCATTAAATAGTCATTTCGAAACGATTTCGAATGGCAAAAACAAGGGGTGGGATTTTGATATTTACGGACCCGTCACCGTAAATACACGCAGTAGTTATATATTCAGCAACAATGAAATTTCGCGTGATGATGACCCCGCCACCGCCAGTAATGAAGCCGGCGACAACAGCCAAAATTTGGTAGACGCTGTAATCGCAAACTCTGTTGAAGCAGATCTCGAACCACTGATTGAAGCCGCCGATACGATTATTTTGTTGATGGATAATGCCAGCCAAAATCGGCTACGTGGCGTCAATTACTATTCACGTGAATACGACTTCCCATTCCCAGATATAGCAGACAATGTCAACACCGTGTATATCGACGAAGGCGGAACGACTACCGACCCAACCAGTCTCGACACGTATATGTGGGGGGTACTCGCCCACGAAATGGGGCATGCGCTCCAAGTATATGCAGGGGGTGGTGATCATTGGAAGTATGGTCACCCCAGCAATTACCGCAATGAATTTGAGCTCATGGATAGTAATTACCCTGGGCATGTGAGTGCCAATCTCAAAACATTCACCTTTGCATCGTGGCTCCCCAACTCACATATCATTGACATCAATAATACGAGTTCCACCCAAAAACCCTCTGATATGGGCTATTGTTTACGTGCCATCGAATATGACCCCGCATTGTATGTCACCCCGCAAATATTGCGCGTGCGGATTACCGGCAGTGTCAACTATCTAATTTCGGCACACCGCCCTGTAAATGGCGATGAACTCCAACCCATCCCTGATGTGGGCGGGATCTTGATAGAACGGGTCGTGTCAAGTGGTATGACGCAATGGGAAGATCTCGATAACGACGGCGCTGTGGATGGCAACGAAACCCTTGATCAAAAAGTCGTCGTACGTGGGCTGGCAGCAGCTGGCACAGCTGCCAACCGCAACAAACTCTGGCCAGCAGGAACCACATTCAATGATTCGACCGATGGCCGCATCGGGGCAAATGCCACAGATGGCATCACCATTGCAGTGACATCAAAGCCCAACGACGATACGTGGTGTGTACGGGTCAGTTATGGAGCAGCGGCCTTACAACCAGACGTCGGGATTTATCCGTGGCGCCAACCTCCCGGTGAAACCTACGAAACTACCGACATTTGGGTCGATAGCCCGCTCAACGGTTATGGTGTATACCGCTATGGCTCGTGGAATGATCTATCTGGGCTGCCGGTACCACGGGGCAATGGTGACGACCCCGCCATCGGCTCCATCAATCGCGTCTATGCCCGGGTACGCAACTTTGGGACCGCCAATGCGGTCGATGTTAAAGTCAAATTCAAAGTGACCAATCCACTCGGTGTCGGTGTACAAAACACTAATTGGGCCTTGATTGGTGACGGACTAACGGTGACGTCAGCCCAATTCCCCGCCCTAGCTAGCATCCCACCGGGGGGATTTGTGGATGTCTACAAAGAATGGACCCCCAATCCCACTCTTAGTGCAGCACAACAAGCAGCCGGCGTCTTTTATTTCCATAGTTGTATTCGAGTTGAAATGGAAACCGTCGCTGGTGAATCGATTACCGGTAATCAAGACGGCGACAGCGAACAAGAAAACATCCAAAACTTCGAAGCAACACCGACCCGCAGTCCGATTTTTGACCATTCATTTGATTTTTTCAATGATCAAGCCACGAACCGCATCATCAACATTTTCCAAAAAAACAATCTGCCCGAAGGATGGGAAATACGTATCAACGATGGTGATAGTGCTATCGGTGTACCAGCACTGGCAAACGTGACCGTCCCCGTATCGGTTACGGCCACCGGCGCAAGTGTGATTGGCAGTAGCTTCACCGTGCAATTTACGGCGGCCGAGCCAAAGCTATTACAAAATAGCGATGCCGTTGAACCCACACACCCCACCATCGCAGAGCTGGGCGGATTCGACTTCACTGTCAACGTGCTGGCTGATACCCAAATCGCCTGTAAAGCCTATAAATCGGGTTACTTCATCGAAGTGGTTGGGAGCCTTGATGGGTTCGAAGGCATCCACCAAGCGGGGACACCGCTACGGGCCTATGCCTTAATTTCTAGTGAAGTCAACGGAACCAGTGTGGCCATCCCCCTCGATGACCGCGCCAGTGGTAATGTGGGGGTCGATGGCGACTTCCGGATGCGGTTTTCGGCACGGAGTGATAGCAAAGGGCAGACCACCCCACTCGAACCCAAAAACGTCCGCTGTGTCTTCCCGGGCACGCACCTGCTGGCAAGTAGTAGTACACCCAAACAAGC
>DBCF01000072.1:2379-12194 GCA_002292925.1 Roseiflexaceae bacterium UBA965
AGTTTGGCACTCAACGCCCATCAAGCGCCATTGACGGCGTATTCGGATCGTGTGTTTGGCGCACCCGTTGCCAATTCGTTCAATTGTGTATTGATTTATTGTCCGGTGCTCATGCCGGGTGTACACGGCCGAGCTGCGCAATTTGAATCGAGTCGGTTTAGTTTCTTGCAGAGTCAGAATCCAATCAATCTAACCACGAATTTCTCGGTAGGCATGTGGGTCAAACGCAGTCGCAATAACACCCAAGAAATACTGATTTCACACGGTAATACACTTGCGAGTGGACAATTGTTCAGTATGGGATTCACCGCCGCAAACAAGTTTTTTTGTAGTACTTACAACGACGAACTCGCTTCAACCACCCTCTTTAATGACCGCGATTGGCACCACGTGGCCTGTGTGGTCGATGGCAATAACCGTAGCCTGTATGTGGATGGCAGCCTCGAAAACACCAGTGCCAGCCCATTCCCGGCATATAGTCAGAATGCCAAAATGACCTTGGCATGGCGTGTCGATGGCATGCCGTCATTCAATGGCCAAATCGATGAAGTACGGATTTACACCATCCCCATCGGACTGGCAACCCTTGCCTATCTATCGAACGATCCATTTATCGATCCTATCGCCCCGTTACCGGTGAGTGCGCTGTCGTTTGATGACATTGCCATCCCCGAAATGAACAGCGTGCTGGCCTCGTGTGGCGGGCAAACCTGCCCGGTAGTCTATTACCCGGACCAACAATTCGTGCCACGACCGCTCGAACGGGTCGCGAGCATCGCACTCGAACCAGGGCATTTCATTTCGTATTCATCAACGGCACCAGTGATTGCCGGCACCGACAGTACGCTGATGTTTTGGGCGCATCTCGATAACAGCTACCTCTGGCTACGCCCACTCGCCACCCAAAATACCGTAAACCGCCCAACAGTCTATTGGCATGGATCGACGCAAACCCTCAGCTTTGCATCTTTGAGCTATGCATGGGGCGCAGATGCGGTCAACCCATTCACGAGTGGCTGGCACTTTTTTGCCTTTGTCAAAAATGCCAACACGCTCCAAATTTACATCGATGGCAACAAAGTGGCCGAAGGGGCAGCGTTGCCGGCCTTGCAACCCTTCCGGGTGGGTGTGGGCCAAATCCTCGCCATGGGCGGTGCCCAAAGCGGTGAAATGGCGGCAGTGGAACTAAGCAATTTTGCCTTACCTGGGGCGCAAATCGCCCAACAATATGCGGGCAACTTCCCGCGTGATGCTATCAGTCCAAGCCGCACCTTCACGATTACGCCCACCGCATCGTCGACTCCCGTGCCAGCCATCACCATCCCAGCCAGCAACCAGCTCCGGACGGCAGTTGCGGCAGCCGCCACGGCCAAAGCCAGGGCGACGTTGATGGCAGCTCCCAATGCCACCAACACCCGCCTTGCCAGCTTGAACGGCACCAGCATGGCATTGGCTGCCACACAATGGGCAAACTTGGCAAGGACCGACAGTGCGATGGCGAGCAAAACTCCTGTGGCGAGCAAAATACCAGTGGTGACGAAATTTATCCCATTGCCGACATTTGTGGTTATCAAATCGCCGACAGTCAATTTGACCCACACAAGAACCAAAACCACCACGGCAACGAGGACATGGACGGCATCAACGACGGCAACGGCCACCGCGACTCAGACGCGGACTGCCACGGCGACTGCCACGGTACCGAGTCGCACCAAAATCAACACACCCACCTACCAGGCAACCATCACCAAAAGCCCGACAACGACCAATACCGCCAGTGCCACCAAGGCAGCAAACATCACCTACACCGCTACCCGCACTGCCACCCGTACCCAAACCGCCACAGCAACAGCCACCCCTGGCATATTTGGCCGTGGGATGGTTCCGGTGAGTCAACTCCCCCGGGGCATGCTCTACCGCGCGCTCCAACATATCGCCGATGCCCAGCTAAACGTGGCACCTGACTGGAACACCCCATTCATTGGCGATGTTGCGATCCCCATGTACCGCCCAGACGTCGACAGCGGCAACACGCCGGCGTACTATGAGCTCGCGGTGTTTGCGGACGCCGGCAAAAGCAAAGCGGCTGGATTCATCATTATGTCTAATCCTGCGAATTCCAGCACGCCGCATGATTTCCCCATTGCCCACTGGAATAGCACAGGGAGTTCGATTAGTCGTCAAGCCCTTGCCAAAATCACGAAACGCATTTCGACGGACGGCTTGAGCGAATACAAACTCTATAAACTCGATACATTGAGTTATGTCATCGTGCAAAACGACATGGTGATTAGTTCACTTGGCGCAATCCCCGCACTCATCGATGGGCTCACCAAGAGTGACTTCGACTACTACAGCGATCCAGCACGATCGGTGAGTGGGAGTACCTGGTCTCCCAATACCACCAGTCAAAGCGATGACAACTTCAAACCCAATTCCATCCCCACGCCCGTTTACACTGGGCCAAGCAAATCCGAAGCGAGTGGGGTGTGGAAGTATGCGGAATTCGACATGAATAGTGGTTTTTCGGCCTATGCCAGTCGCTACACGACGTCGTTTGGCCAGCTCATCGACCAACAATCCAAAGAAGCAACGCCACTCTGGAGCTACGAGGCTAAGATTTTCAATGCAGCCGAAAAGAGCTTCAACGACTTCCACATCCCCGTACCAGCCAATGCCACCACACAGATTGTGTTACCTGTCCAAGGGATTACAATCAAAAACATCGCCAGTGAAACCGGTAGCAACAATTACATGACCTATACCCTCACCGGTCAAACGGTTGCTGGGTACCCGGTGCTGGCGGTTACGACATTCGGGATGCCCACAGACAGCCTGCCCCGACTGCGCCTCTCCATCACGCCGCCCACCAGTAGTGCACTACCGACTAAATTCACGCTCTACTTGACGGGCAAGTCGACCATCGCCACCCGGGCGACGCGTGGCTGGAGCACATGGACCCAATACAACGCCGGCAGCGAAAGCGATCAACGCGACTACGACCAATACACGGTGCTAGCAAGCTGTAAATCGGGGTGTGGTCCCACTGCCTGGATGATGCTGTTTGGCTGGGCCGACTACCGGAGCTCGGTTGCCGGTAGTGGCTGGGCCCGCTATAACACATATCGCCATACCGGTGGCGTGTATGGGGTACACACGCTGGGAAGTGGCAGTACGATTGTGGCCCCCAAGACGATGGATACCAACGTCAAGAATTCCATCTTGTATATCCGCAATCAAGTCGGCACGTTTTGTGCGGGCAGTAGTACGGACAGTAGTGGCGCAACGACTCCTTGGGATATGGATGATGCGCGCTATTACCTCAATTACGTGGGCACCGGCATGGGATTTGACACGCACTACAACGTCGCTGGGATCCATGAAGACCGACTCGCCCGCTATGCCATGAGTCATTTGACGCATTCCACCGATCGCCGTCCGGTAGTGATTGGCGTCGGCTGGTTGACACACTACCCACTGGCGTGGAAAGTCAACTATCGTTCGCGCCCCGAGGAATGGTATGAAGGCTGGGGCGATGGAGACGATGTCGTATGGGACACCCAATGGTATGTCAACCAAGGCTGGGGCGGCAGTGGCAACGGCTGGATTAGTGGCGGCATCTGGTTTGCTGGTCGGATTAGCAGATAGCTGCTATTCTTTACGACTCCGCATATCGGTCTGATATGCGGAGTCGCCGGGGAGATTTTTTCACACTATCCCAATAACACGCCAATATAATTAATGCGTAAACATACATTTCATGCATTAACTACATTAAGGTACATGGAATGTATTACGCACGAAAAACCCCACTTTATGGGCTGAGCATTGTGTTGCTCTATCTCGTATCGACCTTTGACTGGGCACTTCAGCCCACACCAACTGCCCATGCCACCATCCGCACCCTCAGTCCAGCCCAAACCGACATGGCGGCGCATGCCGTCGGCGGGGAATGGCATGACGGCACGCTGGCACCAAAAGTGGTCGATTTTGGGGGCAATCCGGCGGCGACAACGATTGGCGGCATGGATCAATGGCTCAAGACAAAACAGGCCAAAGTAAGCGCACCCGCCCAGAACCCGAATATTTTTGGCACCAAACGGTTATTGGTTATTCGGGCGGCGTTTAGCGATTCACTCAATCGCCGATTTACCAATAGCGAATTACTCAATCAAATTTTCAACCCAATCAATGACTTGTTCCGTACCACATCGTATGGTAATTTCACCGGGTGGCAGGTGACCTTTGCTGACCCAGTCGTGCTTTCTAATCCCCGCGGGCGCTATATTTTGGGGAACAATCAATTGTGGAACGACGACGACGATTTTTCACAACAACTCGTCGAAGATATTTTGAGTGCCAGCAATGAAGCAACCCTCGAACCATTAATCGAAAACACCGACACCGTGGTGATTATGATGAATAATGAGGTGTCAGATAATAAACCGCCCTTCCGTGCGGTCAATAAATCTCGGCGAGACATGGACTTTGGGGTATTTGACTGGGGCGATGAACTCAATACTATTTTCATCGATGAAGGTGGAGTCAGACTCGATAACAACGGCATGCCAATCGCAGGGTTGGCCACGAGTGTCGACTTACTCAAGGGCTGGATGATGCACGAACTGGGCCATGCCCTGCAATCATATGCCAGCCTTGATGAAATATATCACCCGAGCAACTATAACAATTCGTACGAGCTGTTAGATGACAATATGCCAGGGCATATCAGTGCGATGCTCAAAACGGGCACGTTTAATCAATGGATGCCTGCCTCGCAAACTGTTACCGTCACCGCATTTAATCAAAATGCCTCCAATGCCATCTGCCTACGGGCTATTGAATACGACTACCGCGACAATCCCACCCCGCAAATTCTACGCATCAATTACCCAGATTTTTATTATTTGGTCAGTGCCCATCGCCGCGTCAATGGCGATGAACTCAATGCAAATTGGTCGGACCAGATGCCCCGTGGCATCCCCGATGAAGGCATTCTAATCGAACGCGTGATAAATCGGGGTACGCAATGGAAGGACGTCAACGGCGACGGCATGCGCCAAGACGACGAAGTCCAGGATTGGCGCTCGATTGTGCGGGGACGCACGGGCTACAATGATCCTTATAGTGCCGAGAACGACAGCAGGCTATGGGGCGTTGGCAATGTTTTCGGAGTCGAAAGTGATGGCACGCCCGGAATGGATACGACTGACGGACTGAATATAAGTGTGACCTCTCAGCCCAATGCCGACACGTGGTGCGTCAAGTTGAGCTTTCGCAATAGTGCCCGAACACCCGATGTGGGGTTAGCGTCGTGGCGCCAGCCCCCCGGCGAATCGTACGAATCAACCGATATTTGGATAGATAGCCCGCTCAACGGGTATGGCACCTTTCGCTATGGCATGTGGAACGACCTCGATAACCAGAGCGTGCCCCGCGGTAACGGCGACGACCCGGCCATCGGCTCAATCAACCGCGTCTATGCTCGCATCCACAATTATGGGTTTGTTGCCGCTACCAACGTCAAAGTCCAGCTGCAAGTCAGCAACCCACTAGGGGTCGGCATACCCCGCACCAATGCCTGGCGCGATCTCGGAGTCCAGCTCACAGCAGCCCAATTCCCCGCCTTGGCCAGCATCCCGGCCCAAGGGTATACCGATGTGTATGTCGACTGGGCGCCCGATGTGTCATTGACACCTGCCCAAATTGCCGCCGGCGTGTTTCAATTGCATAGTTGTGTGCGGGTGGTAGTGAGTCCTGTTGCCGGCGAAACGATGCTCGGCAATCAAGACGGCAGCGAAGAACAAGAAAACATTCAAAACTTCGAAGCGACACCCACCCGTAGCCCCACCTTTACACATACGCTGACCTTGACGAATGAATCACTCAATAACACCATCGTCTATCTCAAGCAAGCCAACACGTTGCCGGTGTCGTGGACACTCCAAATCAACAACGATAAACGCGACATCGCCATTCCCGCCATGACCGGCAGCATCCCAATCAGCGTGACCGTACCTATCACCGTCACGGCGGCGGGGAGTAGTGTGGTGGGGAGTAGTTTCGTCGTCGAAATCAGTGCCCTCGAAAATCGTGAACTCATCAACCAGTCGAGCCTCATTACTGATCCCGTCTACCTGCGCACCCACCCCGACCAAAAAAACATCGGTGGCTTCAACTTCACCGTCAACGTGCTGGCCGATACCCAGATTCAGTGCAACGCCTATGGACGGGGTGGGAGCTATGTCGAAGTGGTTGGGGCCCTCGACGGCTTTGAGGGCATTCACCAAGCGGGGGTGCCGTTGCGGGCCTATGCCCAACTCTACGATGACACCTACGCCCCGATTGCCCTCGACGACCGCGCCATGGGGGCGGTGGGCAGTAATGGCGTGTTCCGGATGAGTTTTAATTCGATTATTAATCAAAAAATTAAGTTTCCCAAATACGTACGCTGTTTGTTACCCGGTACCACCATGCTAGCCAGTAGTGCCAGTGGCTACGTCGAAATCACGCCTACCCTCGTGCCCACCAGCACGCCAGAAGCCTGGGCAGACAGCCAGTTCCATGCGGCACTCAGTCTCAATCAATTCTTGCCTCCGCGTGAAAGTTATGGCGACCAAATCGATATTTTCGCCAGCACGGCCAATCCCTATATCTGTACTGCCGGGCGGTGCCCGCAACTCAGTGGCGGCGTACATGGCCGCAGTGTGCAATTCAGTCCGGCCAACGATACGTTTTTACAAAGTACCAACACCGTATCACTCGCCAATGCCTTTAGTGTGGGGCTGTGGGTCAAACGCGACCTACAAGGTATCAACGAATGGCTGATTTCGCACGGCAACAACACCAGTCGCGGCAACTTGTTTGCGCTCGGGTTTAATGCCAACAACCAAGTGGTCTGTAGCACCTTCGGCGACGAATTTGTGTCAGCCAAAGTAATTAACGATAGCGCCTGGCACCATGTGGCGTGTGTGGTTGATGGCAATCAACGCCGGATTTCGATTGATGGTGTACTCGATGCCAGTGACGACAATCGGCTGACGGGGCCCTATGCCAGCACTGCTAAATTCCAAATCGCCCGGCGCCCCGACACCCGCAATAGTTTTGCCGGCAACATCGACGAAGTCAACATCTACGACTATGCCATCAGTGATATAACCATCACCAAGCTCTATAGCCAGCCCCAATCGAGCATACCCCCGCAATTACCATTCAGCCACCTGACCTTTGATGACGTCAGCATCACCCAAGGGGCGGTCACCATCGGCTGTAGTGGGGCAGGGTGTCCGGTCGTCAGCTACCCCAATCGAAGCGTGCCCCTGCGCCCCAGCGAACGTCTCGCCGCATTCAAAATGCAACCATTGCGTGGGTTAACCGTGCGCAGTACGGCCAGTATTGCCAGTGGCAACGACAGCACCTTGCAGTTTTGGAGTTATTTTGCCCTGCCGAGTCGCACCGAAGCCCTCGTGACCCAGCTCCAAGCCAACCGTCCCAGCATTAGTGTGAGCAGTAGCGAAATCAACTATGCAGGCATCAGGTATAGCCATCAAATCAATCGCTTCCCCCCCAATCAATGGCACCATTATGCCTTTGTCAAAAGCGGCACCCAGCTACTGATGTACATCGATGGCAATCAAGTGGCGAGTGGCACAGCCGCCGCCAGCCTGCTCCCCTTCCGGGTGGGCACCGGTAGCCCGCTGTATGCCGGCATGATGGCCACCCCAAATGGCGAATTTGCCGCGCTCGAGCTCCACAACCAAGCGTTGAGTGCCGACGCCATCGTGCAACGTTATATGCAAGGCGTACCAGCGGCCAATGTTATGCCCACCGCCACGGCCACGATGTCGTTGACCCCCAGTGTAACGCAGCCGCCCCAACAGACGCTCACCGCCAGTCGGACTATCGCCGTCGCCATGGCCAGCAAAACGGCGGTGGCGTTGACCAATACGAGTATCAAGGTGGTGAGCCAAACTGCCGCACCCAAAGCGACCCAGAGCCGCGTGGCCCAATTGGATCTGACCAAAGTGGCGAGTACGGTCACGCGCTGGGCGGCCTACGCCCGTACCGATGTGGCCATCACCACCCGTTCGCCGGTGGCCACCAAAATCCCCCCTATCGTTTATCCGACCCAGGTGCCCTCACTGGTTATTTTGGCAGATACACGTACGGCAACGCTGAGCATGACGGCCAATCCCAAGTTTTCACCGACATCCACGGTCACGAGCACTCGCACCCACACGCCATCGCGCACGCAAACCGTGACACAGACCGCATCGGCGACCGCGGCAGCAGTGGTGGCGACCCGCACGGCCAAAATCACTGTGACGGATGTGCCCTCACCGACATTTGAGACCAAGGCCACCGCAACATTGGCCAAATTCACGGCTACCAGCACCAAAACGGCCACTAGCACCAAAACAGTCGCAATGCCCATCGACACGGTGGCACTGAGCGACTTACCCACCGGCATGCTCTACCGGGCGATGCAACACCTTTATGACTCGCGTGCCATGGCGGCGGGAGCCTGGGACAACACCTACATCAGCCCGGTGGCGTACCCGTTTTATCGCCCCGACATCGGTCAAGGCAAAGTACCGGCCTACTACGAAATCGCCGTGTTTAGCGATAGCGCCCGCACCAAACCGGCAGGGTACCTGCTGTTGACCAACCCCACTGACGCCACACCCGGCATTGGCCAAATCGACTTCCCCGTGGCGCATTGGGATAGTCGTGGCGAGGCCGTCAGTACCCTGCTGATAAAAAACGCCAAAGCGGCTGGTACGGGTAGTGCAACATTGTGGAAGCTCGATGCCTTGAGTTATCTGCTGGTACAAAACAACACCGTCATCAGCAACCTCGGCGACATCCCACCGGTCATGGTGGGGCTCGATCAAACGACATTCGACACCTATGCCACGGGCAATAATGCCTTGAGCGAACTCACGTGGAGCCCCAACAACAATTCCGACCCCGATAACCTGTACAAATACACGGGGGGCGTGGTAACCACCAAGGGGCCTCAAGCCAAAGATGTAGCGGGCATCATCAGCTACAACACCGAAATCAATCCGCTGAGTGATTTTGCCAGCTACCAAGCCGTGTATGCAACGACATTTGCACCGCTCATCAAAAACCTGCGTGAACGCACCATCAAGCATTGGAATTTAGAAGCACAAATCAATCCAGAAGCCGGCGTGTTTAACGTGGCGGCACCCGCAGAAAGCACCACCACCCTCGTGATCCCGTTTGCGGGCATGACCAGCAAAAACATCGTCATCAACGACCCAGATAGCATCATCACGACCATGACCATGGGCAACAACACGGTAGGCGGCTTCCCCACATTCAATTTCACCACCCGCACCCGCAACGGCGACGAAACGCCACGGGCCATCGTGTATGTGATGGATGGTCAACAAATCCGGGGCAAGTGGTACCTCTATTTGTACCCCCACGAATTCACGGTGACGGCGCCGGTGAGTAGCAAAAACCGCTCACATAATTGGTCGGCGTGGACATTTTTTGATGCAGGCAGTGCCGACGATCAACGCGACTACGACCAATTCACGTACGGCACCTATTTTTCGTCGATTGGTGCAGCGTGTAAATCGGGGTGTGGGGCCACGGCCTGGATGATGCTGTTTGGCTGGGCCGATTACAAAAGCTCCATCCCCGGCAGTGGGATTTTTCGCTACAACACCTACCGCGAAGGGGGCACCAATACGGGGAGTGGTACGAGTGTGGGTGGCGTGGCACCCAAATCAATGTATGTGGGCACGGCGGTCAACCCAGGGCTCCGCAACGCGGTTTTGTAT
>DBCF01000040.1 GCA_002292925.1 Roseiflexaceae bacterium UBA965
CGGGGCGTCATTGATCTGGTCGATGCCTTGTTAGCTGGCCGCCGCCCCGAATTGTCGGTCTACAATGCCATGCGCGCCACCGAGTTGATTTTTGCCACCTACGAGTCATCCCGCTCGCACCGCCGCATCGACTTGCCGCTCCAGAGCACTGATTCAGCTTTGCTGAGCATGCTGGGCAAGTAACCCAATTACGCGATTACCCCAACAACGCTCCCACCACCCCATCCCAAGTAATCTGGGCCACGGTGGTGGGTCCGTTTTGTCCGAGCTGTTGTGCCAAATCGGGCTCGCTCATGATACGATCGAGCGCCGTCGCAATATCGCTGGGATTTGGTTGGGCGATGAGCCCGTTGTGATTGTGGCGCACAAATTCGAGTGTGCCACCGGCGTCTGTGGTAGTGATGACGGGGCGAGCTGCCGCCATCGCTTGGATGGTGGTAAAACCATAATCTTCGTCAAACGGTGCATAGTAGACTGCCCGTGCCTCGGCATACAACGCCAGTAACTCTTCGTCATTGACATAACCACGAAAATCAACAAAACGAGTGATGCCAAGCTCTTGCGCCAATAGTGTCAGTTGTGCTTTGGCGGGGCCAGTGCTTGCCAGTACTACTTTGCAAGGCGATTGCATTGCCGCTACGGCATTGAGGAGTAAATCCAAACGTTTGGCGGCATCGAGGCGAGCATCTGAAAAAATATAGTCGCCGTAGGCTTTGGCATAAAAACGCCCGGTATAGTGGCTGGGGGGGTAGAGCGGGGTCGCTTTGCATTGATTAAAGCGCCACAAGCGTTGTGCTACGTTTTGCGAAATCGCAAAACAGCGAGTAGCTTCGCCGATGGCGGTGCTGTCGGCCTGCATCAGTTGCTCACGCAAGGCACGATCTGTGGGGGTATTGACAAAATCCGAAAAGGGCGTGCCATACCAGTCATAGGCTTGACGGTGCTGATGCACCAGCCACACCACTTTGCGGGGGTGGCGCACCATGTACGACGGAAATTTGGTGGCGATGACCAGATCGACGGGGCGACCATCGACTTCGCTGAGGTCGATTAGGCGCCACGCCAACATGCTGTCGACGAGGTGGGTATGTGGTTGCCAGCGGTAGGGCAAGGCCACGATGTCAACGGTGTGTCCGTGGCGTCGCAAGGCATCACGCAGCCCTTCGACTAATAATTCGGCGCCACCCCGTACAAACGGCACTTGTGAGGTGCAAATAATAATTCGCATGCGTTAATCGTCTCTAAGCAATGCGCTGGCAGCGCGCTGGGCGACATCAGCCCACTGACAATTGGCTAGCACATAGGCCCGCCCAGACTGCCCCAGGGTCTGATTGAGGTGGGGGGCGCCGAGGAGCACATCGAGCCCGGCTGCAAAACTAGCAAAATCATAGAACGATAAGCCACCTTGTGCTTCATTGACGGCTTGCTGGGTGACGGTGCAGGCCTGATTGACCAGGGTTGGGGTGGCTTGGAGCCATGCTTCCATCAACACAAAGGCAAAACTTTCTTGGGTGCCGGCATGCACAAACACATTCGCCGCCGCAAAGGCGTCGGTTTTGGCTTGCTCATCGATAAACCCTACATCACACACAAAGCGCCGTTGGTAGCGCGATAATTCGAGCGGATCACGGCCTGCCAGCACTAGCGTCACCATTTTTTGACGGCGGATGATGTATTCTTGGACATAATGCAGCAACATCGGCACGTTTTTGCTGGCATCACGGCGCCCCGCAAAAAACAGCATCGGGCCATTGATGTTGAAGCGTTGCCGAAAGCGTGCCCCGTCGCCGTGGGCCGTACAGTCGATGCCGAGGCGGGTTAGCGTGACCCGCGCGGGGGGGATTTGGTATTGGTTGATGATAAAATCTCGTTCACCACTACTATTCGCCAAAATCCCGCGGGCGTGTTGCATCTGCCAGCGACTCAGGCGGTGGTAGGCATAGGGTTCGTCGTGCATGCAGGGGAGCAAAAAACTGAGTTCGGGTGCCAACATTACCCCCCAAATGCTCGTGGGTAACGGGTAGGGCACAAATAACAGTCGCCGCCCCTGTGATTGGGTAGCAATCTGGGTGAGTAAGTTGTTGCTATAGGCTAACGCCGCCACGGTGCGCAGTTCTTGGGCATCGGGTTGGATGTGGGCGAGGGCGGCACTGATGGCGGGGAAGCGCAAGGCGTAGCTGGGGATTTGCGTATCTGGTAGTGGCGTATCGATGGCAAAACGCCGCACCACAATCCCTTCATCGTGACACTCCCCGAGTGGGTAGTGGGGTGTGGTTGGTGCAAATAAATCGCGTGCGGTAGTGCTCCAGACTTCGACGGGGTGGCCTTGGGAGTGCAAGGCGATGGCAAGCTGGCGGGCGGCCTGCTCGGCGCCTCCGGCGGTATCGGGACCGTACCAGGTGCTGACAATGGTGATGATGTCGTTATGCATGCGGAATCTGGTTCCGTAACTGTTCGAGTGACGTCCGCGTGGCGGTGGTGTAGGTATAACAGAGATTGAGTGCCGTATGGGTGGTGCGGTTGTGCGCGTTCATTTGGTCAACGATGGGATTGACATACCAGCGCAACCCAATCCGTTGGATGCGGTGGACGGCATTGGCCACGTGGTCGATTGGTTTGCGCACGGGTAATGGCCAATGGGTCCGCACCGTCATCAGGTGCTGGCGCGTGGCCACCAGCGCCACCAGCGCCTGTTCGCTGGGGGGGATGGCCGGTTCGCGCTGAGCAATATCGGCTTGGATGCGCTGGGCATCGTCAGTGGTGGCGTCTGTGGCAATGGGAGGCGGTGATGCCGAGGGCGGGACGGTGGTGGTGATGCGGGTATGGTAGGCATCAACCAACGCCTGCATGGTGCGCATCACGGCATCGTTGTACATGTTTTGTTGTTCGACGATAGGGTTGATATACCAGCGCAACAAGCGCCGGATGATTTTTTGGGCCATGGTAACAAAGCGCCCAAGGATGCCGTTGTTTTTGAGGGGTAAATGGGCACTGATAACCCGCGTCAATTCCATTTCGTGCAAGGCATCTTGCAGGTCTTGAAGCTCTTCGCTGGCAAACGAGACATCGTTGGGGCTGGCGTGATTGCGTTGCTGAATCTGGGCGTGTAATGCGGCAATAATGGCGGCGACATCGATGGGGGGCTGGGGGGGTGGTTGCGACATACAAACCTCATACAGACAATCATACCAATTAGGGCATATTGTAGCACGGGCGATTAGGGTAGACGTAGTGTGGTGCTATTTAGCGTTTATTAGCTCGCACAGAGCCCACAGAG
>DBCF01000013.1 GCA_002292925.1 Roseiflexaceae bacterium UBA965
CTTCGTAACACCATGCGTGGCATGGTGGAGTCGCAGTACGACGCAGCCTGCTGCGGCTCGACTGCGTCTCTACAATTTCACACTTCCTACTTCACTTCCTACTTCATGCTTTAAACTTCCTACTTCATATCAGTGCTATCATACGCACAACAACATTCACCATAAAGGGGACATCATGACGGCACGCCAAACTGGTATTTTATTATTGTTGGGAGCAATCTGGGGTGCTGCTTTTATGCTCATCAAAATCGCTGTCAGCGATGTGGCCCCTGCCACCCTCGTCGCCGTCCGCATCGCGATTACCGCAGTTATTTTGTATGCCGCCATGCGCGTCAGCGGGGTCACATTGCCCCGTGAGCGCCAATCATGGTTTAATTTTTATTCGGTAGGGATGTTTGGGTTGGTGATTCCGTTTTTGTTGATTTCGTGGGGGCAACGCCTCATCCCGAGTAGTACCACCGCCATTCTCGGCGCCACTACCCCGTTATTTACCGCACTCATCAATATCGTCACCCGTGCCGAAGAAAAAATCAACGTCGAGCGAATTATCGGGTTAATCGTTGGATTCGTCGGTGTGATTGTAGCCATTGGGATTACTGGTGCCACTGAAGGGGATTGGATCGGCGAGCTGTGTGTACTGGGCGCGGCGGTCTGTTATGCGATTTCGGCGCTGTATAGTCGGCGTGTCTTTGGCGGCATGAAGCCCATCGTCCCCTCTACCGGTCAAATGATTGCCAGTGCCTCGCTCCTCATCCCCATAGCCTTGATTTGGGATGGGATGCCCACCGTGTTACCATCAGCCCAATCAATCACCGCACTCTTGATTTTGGCGGTGTTTTGTACTGCCATCGCCTATATTTTGTACTATCAATTGATTGACAGCGTCGGTGCCACCAAAGCCTCAATGGTATCATTCCTGATTGCGCCATTCGGCGTCGTGTATGGCTCCGTGTTTTTGCAAGAGCCGATTAACCCCAATGCAATTGCTGGGTTGGCAATTATCATCGTCGGGATTGTGATTGCCGGCGGGAGCTGGCGGGCCATCCTCAGAAAACGACCGACCAGCGTATGACTCCCGAATTAGTGGCCTGGCTCCAAAGTGCCGAAGCCCACGCGCTGTTGGCGACCATCGACCCCAGCCAGCATTTGCAGAGCATGAGCCAGTTACGGCGCCATGTGGCAAGTGCCCAGGCGGCGGCGTTGTTTGAATTGGCCACGGTGCGCCAGCTGGCCACCCGCAAATTCCCCGATGGCGCACAACTGTGGTTTACCCGTGAGGCCCTCGAACAAGCCAGCCACAGCCGGGTTGCCCAGCACCGGGCCGCTCAATTTGCAGGACGTCACCACATTGCCGATTTGTGTTGTGGCTGTGGCGGCGATTTGTTGGCGCTAGCGACACAGGCGCCGTGTATCGCAGTCGACAGCGATACCACTCGCTTAGCGATGGCTCGCGCCAATATCACCCAGCGCGGGCTCAGCGACCGTGTCAGCTGGGTTGAGGCCGATGTAACAACCTATGTACTCCCGGACAGCGTCGATGCCGTTTTTTTCGATCCGGGCCGGCGCAGTAGCGGACGCCGCATATTTCACCATAGCGATTATCAACCACCACTCACCATCGCCACTGAGTGGCGGCGTGCTGGGCGCATCATCGCCATCAAATGTGCCCCTGGACTCGATTATCACGACTTGCCACTCACACCACCGTTTGCCATCGAATGTGTGTCGTTGGCCGGCGAACTCCGTGAAACAGTAGTGTGGCTCGATACTCCCTGGTCGTGGCAACGGCGTGCTAGTGTGCTCAATGGCACCGCCACAGCACAACTCGACGATACGGCGCCAACCCACGCCGTCACCTGTAGCGACCCCCAGGCTTTTTTTTATGAGCCAGATGTGGCGGTGATTCGGGCGGGACTCGTGCAACACCTCGCCCAACAAATCGGGGCACAGATGATTGATCGCCAAATCGCCTATTTGACTAGTGCCGATTACCACGCCACCCCTTTTGCACGCTGTTGGCAGGTGATTGACACACTGCCGTTTAACGAACGCATCCTCAAACAAACCTTGCGCCGGCTCAATGCTGGGGCCATTACCGTCAAAAAACGTGGCTCGCCGGTTGATACCGATGCTCTCGCCAAACGATTGTCACAACCGAGCGGCGAAGCGTTGGTGGTAGTATTGACCCAAGTCGCCGACCACCATACCGCGATTATTTGTCGTGGACCATACCACCCACCAGAGGAGTTTTTGTCATGATGAAGCAACCCGCAGAATTAACCAGCCACGAACGTCGCGTCGGCATGTATGTCATGATTATTAATTCGTTCATGATGTGGGGGGGATTTTTTATGATTGTCCCGCTCATTTCGATTCATTATGTCCAACAATTAGGCTGGGCCACTGCCAGTATAGGTATCGTGCTCGGATTGCGCCAACTCTTCCAGCAAGGCTTCACCGTAGTAGGAGGGATGTTGGCAGACCGCTTTGGGGCGCGCTTATTGATTTTGTGTGGGCTGATTGTGCGGGTCATCGGGTTTGGGGCGATGGCCTGGGCCACCACCTTCCCGTTATTGCTCGCAAGTGCGATTTTTGCGGCACTGGGGGGCGCCATGTTTGACTCACCCAGCTCGGCCACCATTGCCGCCTTGACCACCCCAACCGACCGCGCCCGCTATTTTTCAATTTTGGGCATCGTGCGTAACTTGGGCATGGCAGTGGGACCGCTGGTTGGCACGTGGCTACTCAAATACGATTTCGGCGTGGTGGCGATCTCGTCGGGGGCCTGTTATATCATTGCCTGGGCCGCCACCTATGTTTTGTTGCCCAACATCGCCGTCGCCACTGGTCAAGGCAAATTGACCCACGGGATAGGGTTGGCGCTCCATGATCGGCGCTTCATGATTTACAACACATTGTTGTTGGGGTATTGGTTCATGTGGACGCAAATCACCCTGGCGATTCCCCTCAAAGCCACCGACATTACCACCGATACCAATGCCGTGAGCTGGGTGTATGGCGTCAATGCCTTGATTAGTATCGCGCTCCAGTACCCGCTCATGCGCTTGGCCGAACGTTATTTTTCAGCAGCCACCATCCTCGTCATCGGGATTGCCGTAATGGCCGTCGGGTTAGGGTTAATTGCCACCACGCACACCACAGCGTTGTTGTTGATTTGTGTGGCGCTCTACTCAGTAGGTGGGCTACTCGCATCACCCAGCCAACAAACAGTCGCTGCCAATTTGGCTGATAATACCGCCTTGGGGTCGTATTTTGGGGTTGCCGGACTCGCCATCGCCTTGGGGGGCGGCATGGGGAGCTTTAGTGGAGGCACACTCTACGGCTGGGGCAAAGCGATCCAACAACCTGCATTGCCGTGGCTGACGTTTATGAGTGTGGGGATTATTACCGCCATCGCCCTGCTCTTCTTTTTCCGCCGATTTGGGTTATTGACCCATCACAAACTACGCATCGTTGAGGAT
>DBCF01000307.1:0-3343 GCA_002292925.1 Roseiflexaceae bacterium UBA965
CGTACGATTTTTATTCGCCCCCATGCCCGTACTGCCATCGAGCGCTATTTGCTCGCTCGGCGAGCAACATTCCCCCACGCCAGCGCCCTATTTATTTCACATGGGCCACGGGGAGCAGGGCATCGCCTCAACCGCGTCGCAGCCTGGACCATCGTCACCCACGCCTCATTTAGTTTGGCAGACACGGTCGAGCAAACCGGGCGCTTCCGTGAAGCAGAATTACTCCGGGGCACCACGCCACACACGTTTCGTCATTTTGTGGCGATGTGGCTGCTCAACGAAGGCGTCCAGCTCTCCGAAGTATCGGCACTACTCGGCCATGCCAACACCCGCATTACCGAGCAGTACTATGCCCGCCATACTGATGACCGCCTGGCCGAAGTACTCGACCAATTCGCCGCCGATCCCCAATAAAAAGTAGGAAGGAGGAAGCATAAAGTAGGAAGTAAAGTAGGAAGCAAGTTTGAGGCATGCCTCAAACGAAGGAGGGGCGAATCATGCCGGCGAATTTATTCGCCGCTATTCGCCCAGAGGGAGATTGCACTGCGCCAAAGGCGCCATGCAATGACGTTGGGTGCAAGGTGCCCTGCGCGAGACAAATCAACCGAGCCTTATATTTTTTTGGGGATGCGCATGGCATAGCCAATCGTCACTACCCCCACAACCAATAGCAACAACAATGCCCATAGCTTGCCTGTTGCACCGATATCGGCAATCCCCAAGATGCCAAAAACCAAACTGATGGCATAGAAATAGAGCGCAATATGCCGAGGTGCAAACCCCGCATCGGTCAAGCGTTGGTGCAAATGATCACGGCCACTATGCGTCGGTGAGCGCCCCGCCCACACCCGCGCCACAATCAACCACGCCACATCGAGTATCCACACGCCGAGTACGAGCATCACGGTGGCCATTTTGGCACCCCCAATGATGGCACTAATCCCTAGCACAAATCCGAGTAATTCGGCACCCGAATCACCCATAAACACTTTTGCCGGTGGGAAGTTAAAAATCAAAAACCCGGCCGCCGCCCCAGCCAACGCCAACGGCACCATCGCCACCGTGTATTGGGCCGGGTCGAGGCGCAAGGCGTGCAACCCCAACATCACCCCGGCAATTACCGACACACCTGCCGCCAAACCATCGACGCCGTCCATCCAATTGACCGTATTGGTCATCCAACCCAACCAAAAAATCGTCACAATAATCGCAAGCCATGGTGATATGGCATAAAAATCAAGATATTGCCCAAACGGAATATTGAATCCCAGCAAGACAATCCCACGCACCTCTGTCAAACTCCCCAAGGCGTCGGGGTAACGTTGCTGATCCCACAAAAACGGCCCCACGGCAATCACCCCGGCCAGAATATTCACCCCAAATTTGGGCAGCCACGGCAACTCGATGACATCGTCGATCCACATCACCACAAAGGTCAGCGTCGCCCCTACAAACAGTAATACGAGGCGCAATTCATCACGGGGCGTGCGTTGTAATTCGGGAATCCAACGCCCTACGACCCACGACACCAGCAACGCCACCACAAATGCCGCATAAATAGCAATGCCACCAATTGTGGGCATGGCACCTTGGTGGGTGCGGCGTCCACCGGGCATCACCACCCAGCCACGAGCCAAACAGAGCCGAATCACCACGGGCGTCAACAGCCATGCACTGAGAAAGCCAACCACTATGATGCCGAGAGTTGCAACAATCGCCATACTGCGCTCCTTAGTACGTACCAAATTGGCGGTCACCAGCATCGCCCAAGCCTGGCACAATATAGCCAATTTCGTTCAGTTTTTCGTCAATAGCAGCCAAATACAACGGTACATCGGGGTGCTCACGGTGCATGAGTGCGACCCCTTCGGGTGCCGCAATCAACCCCAAAAATTTAATCCGCTTGACGCCCCACTGCTTGAGCACCGTCACCGCCGCACTCGCCGACCCACCCGTGGCCAACATCGGATCAAGTACCAACGCCACATCAATATTGACTTCGGGGGGGAGTTTGTTGTAGTAACTCACCGGTTGCAACGTGTCGTGGTCGCGATACAACCCCAAATGCCAAATATGCGCAGTAGGAATCATGTCGATAATCGGTTCGACCATCCCTAACCCTGCCCGCAAAATCGGCACCAAGCCAATCCGCTCTGCCAACACATGCCCCGCATACGGCGCCATCGGTGTCTGTACCGTATGGTCTTGTAGCACGATATCATTGGTGGCTTCATACATCAAAAATTGGGTGATTTCACCCACTAATTCTCGGAAAATTTTTGATTTGGTCGTTTGATTGCGCAACATCGTCAATTTGGTCAATACAAGAGGGTGTTGCGATACATGCACAAGCGACATAGTAGTACCAATCACTGTTTGATTATCAATATCGCTCATTATAAACTATTCACTTCTCATCTCGCACAGCGCACGCAGATGCAACTTCATCCTTCCAACTTCATCCTTCCAACTTCATCCTTCCAACTTCATCCTTCCAACTTCATCCTTCCAACTTCATCCTTCCGACTTTTTATCTCGCACAGCGCACGCAGAGAACACAGAGGCGTTTTTTGATTTTTGATTGATGTCTGCGAATGAACGACGTTCAACGCGATATGCCGTCATACCTGACATTCTGCATTCTGCATTCTGCATTCTGCATTCTACATTTTCAATTTTCAATTTTCNNCATGGTACAATCCAAATACATTGACCATCCGTATTAGTAGGAAGCACACGACCATGACACTTGGCTGGGGAGAAATCCTGATTGTCCTGCTGGTGGTTGGCTTCATCGTTGCATTATCGTTCCGTGCGGGTATCATACGTGGTCGTCAAACCAAACGTCCACCCAAGGAGTAAAAAATGGCCTTTGAAAATCTCCAAGCACAACAATTTATGAACCTCATCACCTTTCGCAAGTCGGGCGTCGAAGTCCGTACACCAGTCTGGTTTGTCCAAGACGGCACGAGTTTGTATGTGATGACGGGCAAAGATGCCGGCAAAATCAAACGCATCCGCAACAACCCCAGTATCGTCGTTGAGCCCTCTGACCGCGCAGGCAAAACCCTCGGGGTGGCAGTCACTGCCAACGCACAGGTCATCAGCGACCCGGCAGTTGCAACCCACGCCAACGCATTACTCAACCAAAAATACGGCTTCATGAAACGCATGTTTGATTTGATTGCGTTACTCAATGGTGGCCTCAAAAACCGCGCCTATGTTGTAATTACGCCAGCCTAATGATTCTCACCCTCACCTGCAATCCCGCCTGCGACCGCACCCTAATCGTACCGGGCTTCCGCCATAGCGACGTCACCCGCGTGCAGGCGCGGCACGACGC
>DBCF01000307.1:3377-19951 GCA_002292925.1 Roseiflexaceae bacterium UBA965
GGCCACTCTCGGCGGGTCCTATCACGCCATCGCCCCCCTCGGGGGTGCAACTGGCGCCCATGTGGTGGCCCTCGCCGCCGCCGAAGGGCTCCAGCTCACCGCGGTGCCGATTCACGACCAGACCCGCACCTGCCTGCTTGTCACCGACCCAGCCGCCCCCGATCAGCTCGTCATCAACGAGACTGGCCCACAGCTCAGTGCCCCCGAATGGCAGGCACTCCAGCAGGCGGTCATCACCGCCACTACCACTGCCCAATTTTTAACCATCTCAGGGAGCCTACCCCCAGGCGTGGCAGCCCAACAACTGCGCCAACTCATCGATGCCGTGCCCGCCACCTGCACCGTGCTGCTTGACACCAGTGGCGCACCCCTGCAAGCCAGCCTCGATGCCCCCATTGGGTTGCTCAAAATCAACGCCAGCGAATTAGCCCAGGCCATCGGTCAACCCATCACCAGCCACGCCGAAGCCGTTACTGCAGCCCGCCAGGTGTCTGCCCATGGTCCCCGCGCTGTAGTGATTACTCTCGGTGCTGCCGGCGCTATCGCCGTCGATGCCAACGGCGCATGGTACGTCGCCGCACCGACGATTCATGCCGTCAGCCCGGTGGGTAGTGGGGATTGTACCCTAGCGGGCATCGCCTTAGCCTTCCAGCAGGGGTTACCCCTCGCCCATGCTCTGCGTTGTGGCGTAGCTGCCGGCAGTGCCAATGCCCTGCAACCCCACGCAGCCGTCTTTGACATCAACCAATACACCATGTTTTGCCAACAATTGACTATTACCTCACTCACCTAAACACCGAAATCCCGTGATGTTGACTTTCACGAGATTTCGGTGTGTGCGTGTCTTTTCCCCATCCGCAAACGGTAGAGCTTTCAGTTTATCGCCACTGTAGCACTGATTGCGAGGTTCCTATGAGTCTTTCGATGACCTTCCCGTTGCGCATCCGCGAAGCCGCCTCCGATGAACACCCCTTGGCCCGGCTGGCCCTGCACGGCGCCAACACCCTCAGCGATGCCGAATTGATTACCTTGTTGCTTGGTACCAACGACCAACAACAAACCCAACAAATGCTCACTGACGTCAGCGGGCTGGCAGGGTTGCAACGCCTCAGCATCGAAGAACTGCAACAGCTCCCCGGCATCGGCACCATGCGCGCCGCCCGCATCAAAGCCGCCCTCGAATTGACGCGACGCATGGTATTGTCGGGCTTCGAAGATCGCTTCCAAATCCGTGCCCCTAGCGATGCCGCCCAACTGATGCTCATCGAGATGAGCCACCTCGACCAAGAGCATTTGCGGGTCATCTGTCTCGACACCAAAAACCGCGTCCAAAAAATCCAAACTCTCTATGTGGGCAGTCTTAATTCGTCGCTGTTGCGCGTCGGTGAAGTCTTCAAAGAAGCCATTCGCCTCAATAGCGCGGCGATTATTTTGGTGCATAATCACCCTTCCGGTGACCCCGCCCCCTCGAGCGACGACATCCAAGTCACCCGCGATGTGGTTGCCGCCGGCAAATTACTCGATGTCGACTTGCTCGACCACCTCATCATCGGCCAAGGGCAATGGGTTAGCCTACGCGAACGGGGCCTCGGCTTCCACTAAAGACCAGCACCCCTGCATGACGTGTATGCGTCATGCAGGGGTAGTCTGTTTTCATGCCCGTAGCCCTATTTTTTTACCAAGGATTATTTTGTCAACGCCCGTTGAATGTCACGCCAGCCGATTAAATGAATCCCCGCCGCTTCGACAAATGCACGCAATTCGGGGTCGGTCATCACGGTCAAATCACGCACCCGGGCCTGCCAATCAGGGGCGATGCCCCGCAATTCGGGGGTATCGAGCGACGGGTGATGAATAAAATAAGTTAACCCACTCGGTAATTCGTGAAACAACTGCTTGGTGGCAGCGAGGCCAGCCGACGCATCCCCCAACTCAAGCCAGCGCATTTGGTCAAAAAACGGCTGCCCACTCGCTTCGATTTGTTGCAAGGTGGCCAATTGGAAGGCACGCGTTTCGGCATCGAACCCCCGTCGCGCCAAATCAGCATCTGACTGGCGTGGCACAAACACCGGCACTTGATAGCGTTGCCCTAGTGTCATATATGACTCAAAAATCCCCGCACCAAACATCGTCCCCATGTGCGAATCGCAATGACTGGGCTGCATGCCCCACGCCAACGCCAAGGCGTATTGGGCGTCGATTTCGGCAGCCACTGCATCACGCTGGGCAAGGTCAAATATTTCGGCGCTACTACGCGGCAAAAACCCCTCGGCATCAGCCAGCCCATTGTGGGTTGACGCCGCCGTCAAGGCCCGCCAACGATAGCGCTGCCATTCGCTGGTGAGGGTGAAATGCACGCCCACATCAGCAGCCGGATGGGCGGCACACCAGGCCGCCGCCGTCTGCGCCCAGGCGCACGGCATCATCACCGACGCCGATGTCACCACCCCCGCCCCAAACAACCCATTCAACAACGCCGTCGACGCATGACACATACCCACATCATCGGCATGGACAATTACCACTCGGTCACTGGCGCTATACCCCATCCGCTGTAATAAAGGATTCATCGTTGTATCCCTCTGTTATGGTGCTAATCGACCAATCTGCCACACGCCGTCAACCAATGTATACACAATCCGGTCATGTAGGCGACTGGGCCGCCCCTGCCAAAACTCCACCACATCAGGCGTCACCCGATAGCCACCCCAAAACTCGGGGCGCGGCGGGAATTGGTCACCGTACTGCTGTGTTAGCGCCGCCAAGCGCTCGCTCAATACCTCGCGACCAGCAATGGGTTGACTTTGCGGTGAGGCCCAGGCACCGAGCTGGCTCCCTTGGGGCCGACTATGAAAGTAGGTATCGGAATCAGCCGTATCAATCTGACTGACCCGTCCTTCGATACGCACTTGGCGCTCGAGTTCTGGCCAATAAAAAATCAGCGCCGCATAGGGATGCGCCGCCAAAGCCTGTCCTTTGCGGCTGGTGTAATTGGTAAAAAAAACAAACCCACGGGCATCTACCCCACGCAACAACACAATCCGGGCCGACGGCCGCCCACCGGCATCTACCGTCGCCAACGTCATGGCATAGGGCTCAGGTAATTGGGCGGCCGTCGCATCGGCAAACCATTGCCCAAATTGGGCAATCGGATCAGACGCCACATCAGACTCGTGGAGCCCAGCTTGGGCATAATCTTTACGATTATCGATTTTCATGGTCATACTCACTTTGATAATAAATAGCATGTTGAAGCACTGCTTGCCGGATAATTAATTCTACCTGAAGCATATCAACCATCACCCCTTGGCGTAATAAATTGGTTTGCAACGCCAATTGATGTTGCAACAACGTATCAACAAACGCCACAAACTGTGGCCCCAACAGCCGCGTGCGCAGGTTAGCCAGCCAGCCACTGCCAAACAAACGTTCAAACAACGGCGTGTGGGAGCTCAACGGCGGATAGGGTTGCAACGCAGATTGGCTGTCAGCCGGGTTTATTTTTTGCCGATCAAGCGAAAACTGATGCGCCACCACCGGATGCACCCCTAACAACACCTGCACCGCCATTGGCCAATGGGCCGGGTCTTGATAGGCGTCACCCACCAGTGGCGCCAAGCGCTTGCCAATCTGCAATATCGCCGCTTGTGTCGCCGCATCGGGCAAGCCAGCGTGGGATGATGGCAACCCCAGCCGCGCCACCAACAACGCTACCTGCCGATCGAGGATGTTGGTGGCACAAAGGGCCTGCGCTTCGCGTTGCACAAAGTCCGGCGCAAGTTGGCCCGTCGCCAAAGCCTTGCTAATCATCCGCCAACGATTGCGATGATAATAAAAATAAAACGCCCCACTCTGCTTGCCCGTCGCTGTCGATTCGTGGTGGTGGAGCTGGGCTTGTGGCACAAACACACAGCGTTGGCCACTCGCCCGCACCCGCACACACAAATCGAGGTCTTCGAAATAGGCAGGGAAGAAACCTTCGTCGAAGCCGCCGAGGCGTTGCCAATCACTGCGCCGCATCGCCATCCCCGCCCCCGTCACATACTCGACATCGGCTTCGCTGGTTTGATTGATCTCGGCGCGATGGGTCGTGCGAAACGTAACGGCGTCATATTGCCCACCACTATGGAGCAAATGGCCGTCGTGTGGGTCGGTAATCGCACTCCCCACAATGCCAATCTGGGCATCACGGTCAAGCGTAGCCACCAAAGCGGCCAACCAAGTGGAGGCGACTTCGGTATCGGGGTTAAGGGTGGCCACAATCCGCCCACTCCCCGCAACGACCCCTTGGTTCACTGCAGTCGCAAACCCCCGATTGTGATCATTGGCAATGATATGCGCCTGGGGGAAGTGTTGACGCGCCACCACGACACTGTCATCGTGCGAGGCATTATCGACGATAATCAGCTCGTAGCCCCCTGCTACGTCTAATTGGGCGAGGCTAGCGGCACAGGCCGGCAAGACATCGCTACTGTTGTATGTCACGATCACCAAAGTTACAGTAGGCATCGGCGTGATTCCTTTGGTACGGTTTTGCCCATCATACCACGTTCTTATGCGTAATTCCTCTTGACACAGTCATTTTCACAATCTATAATGGAACATAAGTTCTAACGAACATATATTCGCATTCCACGAAAGGGGCGCGACCGTGCAGTTTCACGAAACCTTGTCTGCTCGACAACGCGACATCCTCGAATACATCGAGCAATTCGTCGAGCAACACAACTACCCACCGGCTATCCGCCAAATCCAAGAAGACTTGGCGATTTCGTCGACATCAGTGGTTGCCTACAACCTCAAAGTCTTGGAGCAACGCGGGGTATTACGCCGTGAAGGCAAAGTCTCGCGGGGTATCTCTATCCCCAAAAGTGACGCCATCACCCTCACCGGCCTCAGCACCCAAGTCCCACTCCTCGGCACCATCACCGCTGGGCAACCGTTACCCGACCCCGAAGACCTTAGTAGCGACAACGCGGATTATGTTGATGTGCCTGCTGATGTCGTGCCCAGCACCAAATTAGCCAATGTCTACGCCCTCAAAGTGCGTGGCTATTCGATGATCGATGCCCTCATCAACGATGGCGACATCGTCTTGATGCGCTACCAAGAAACTGCCGAGCAAGGCGATATGGTGGCAGCCCGCATCATCAGCGACAATGCCGTTACCCTCAAACGTTTTTACAGCGAAGGTGAGCGCGTACGCTTGCAACCAGCCAATGTCACCATGGAACCCATCTACGTCGCCGCTAACGATGTCCGCATCCAAGGACGCGTCGTCGGTGTGCTCCGGAGCATGATGTAATATTCTCTTTTGCCGCACACGGCATACAAGAGGATTGTTATTTATCTCGCACAGAGTACGCAGAGAACACAGCGGTTACTGGTCGTATGTGATAGCCAATAAATGCCTGTGTAGGCAAATACGCTTCGTCTTAAAGGGTTGTTATTTATCTCGCACAGAGTACGCAGAGGCCGCAGAGGCGTTTTGTTGATTGTTGAGCGCCGATGAATGCCTGTGTCGGCAAAATATCTTTTGGCTCACGCAGAGACACAGAAGTTTGGAGCACAGTCACTTCGTACTTCCTACTTCAACAGCCCCTTCAATGGTCAGCAATTGCTGACCATTGAAGGGGCTGTTAACCTGCCTTTTTTACAACACGGGACGAAACTTATACCCGTATAACAACAACCCATCAGCCCCAGTATCACCGAGGAGCCGCGTCGTCATTTCGACCGCCATGCCAATAGTCACTTCAGATGCATCACAATCCGTCAATTGGGCAGTGATCCGTGGGCCTTCCACTAGTTGCACAATCGCCACCATGTAGGGGACTTCACCTTCGTGGCCGCTTGGGGCTTGATGCACCACGGCGTAAGTAAGTAATTCCCCCTGCCCCGACAACACATACGGCTCCCATTCGTTCCCTTCACGTGGGGGGAAGGCGATGGTGCCATCGCTACGATGGCGACTTCCTTCCAAACGATAACGGGCGTTGCGTTGCCGCCAATGCCGTGCTAATTCCATATCAACTACTCACTTCTGTTTGTGCGGTAATTATTATTCAGCCACCAACACATGCGTCACTGCCGTACTCGCCAGCCCTGCACTACAGGTGGCCAATGCCACTGTCGCATTTGCCACCTGATTGGCCGCCGTGCCCCGCAATTGGGCCGTTAATTCGACAATCTGATAGACACCCAACGCTCCCACCACATCACCCCGGGCTTTACAGCCACCGGTCAAGGCGAGTGGTACGGTGCCATTGGCACTAATAGCCCCACTCGCACCCAGCGTCGTCGCCGTGCCACGTGGCGTATACCCCAGCGCTTCGAGTGTCAACACCGCACAAATTGCATGCGGATCGGTCATATCGAGAGCCTGTACGTCATTAATGGTCAGGTTAGCCTGGTGCAAGGCTCGGGTCGTCGCCAAACGTACCGCCGCCAAATCGAGCATGTCGGCGCGCTCGTGCAAGGCGATGGCGTCACTCGCCACCCCCGAGCCGGCTATCCGCACGGCCCGCACCGTGCTGGTGTGTGGCTGGGCACTGATAATCACGGCCGCCGCCCCATCTGCCACCGTCGCACAATCTAACAAACTCAACGGGTCTGCCACCATCCCAGCGTTTTTTACTTTATCGGGGGTAATCGCAAAGCGATACAAGGCATGGCGATTGGCCACAGCATTAGCGTGGGCATTGACGGGGAAGGCGGCAAAGTCAGCGCTGGCGACAGCATAATCATGCATGTATTTGCGCATCAACATGGCCCATTGTGAGGTCAACGTGACGCCATGTAACCCTTCCCAATCACCATCAGTCGTCAAGGCTAAGGCCGCTTCACGGCGCTCGTCGAGCACATCACTGACTTTTTCGACGCCCACTACCGCTACCGCATCATACGCGCCACTCGCCACGGCAAGCATGGCTTGGCGGATCGCCAGGCCGCCAGCTGCCCCACCGGCATCAATCGTCAATGTCTCGCACCCTTGTAATCCCACCGCAGCAGCAATCGCAGGGGCCAAATTGCTTTGTTGACCGAGGGCGGCGCCCAAGGCATTGGCCACATACAACGCCCCAATCGGTTGCTGCGGGCTGGCCGTCATGGCAGCCCGTAACGCTTCAGTGGCCAACGACAAGGCAGTGCGCTCCCAAAGTTCACCCACGGCAGTTAGGCCGGTACCGGCAATATATACTGGTCGCATCATCACTACCCCATTACCAATTTATTGCGCCATTTGGCGTAGACGGCATAATCGATCATTGTTTCACGGGTGACATATTTTTCGGTTAATGGCGCCCGATTGCGGCGCTCAAGTACTGCATCACCGACCCGAATCAAATAGGCGTCAGCGCCCGAACCCGAGCCGTAGCTGGTCATCAAAATCACATCACCTGGGTTGGCCACGTCGAGGGTGGCACACAACCCCAAAATCGCGGCAGCTGAATAGGTGTTGCCGATTTTACCAGCCAGCAAGCCAGGGGCGATTTGCTCGTTGCGGAAGCCCAGTTGCTTGGCCACTACTTGCGGGAAGCGCGCATTGGGTTGATGAAACACCGCATAGGTCACATCATTGGGCGTCACACCTAGTTGCGTCATCAAAGCCTGACTGGCATTGCGGACTTGATTGAAATAGGCCGGCTCACCGGTGAAACGATTGCCATGCACCGGGTAGGGGCGATCGGCACGGCGGAAAAAGTCAGGCGTATCACTGACATACGACACCGTCGCTTCGATGGTAGCCAGGCTTTCGGCGGCTGGACCGATAATCATGGCGGCAGCACCGGCGGCAGCGGTATATTCGAGGGCGTCGCCCGGGCGTCCTTGGGCAGTATCGGCACCAATCGCCAGCACATAGCGCGCCATGCCACTCCCCACCATCCCCATGCCGGCGGTCATCGCTTCGGTACCCGCTTTGCAGGCAAACTCGAAATCGGCACTACTCACAAACGGCGTCGCCCCGAGGGCTTCTGCGACCACGGTGCCTGAGGGTTTGACGCTGTAGGGGTGCGATTCACTGCCAATCCAGACAGCGCTCAAGTCGTTGGGGGCGATGGCGGCGCGTTTCAAGGCGTTGCGGGCCGCTTCGAGTGACATGGTAATCACATCTTCATCTGGCCCCGGTACGCTTTTTGACTCAACCGGCACACCCCCATGCCCACCCGTCCACACCTGCGAAATATCTTTGGCGGCGATGCGGTAGCGCGGCACATACGCCCCGTACCCCACAATTCCCACCGGTCGATCTGGTTTCATGCCGATTCCTTTTTGATAAAAAACTACGAAGCCAACACGTGAATTTGTTGGAGTAAGCTCGTTGCGGTGGCAGGTTTAATACTCTGCATATCAATCATTTTTTGGGCAATCATGGCCACATCATCACCCTGGGCACCGGCGGCCATGGCGATTTGGCGGGCGTGCAAGGCCATGTGGCCCCGTTGAATCCCTTCGGTGGCCAAGGCCCGCATGGCAGCCAAGTTTGAAGCCAACCCGGCACACACACAAATCTCGGCGAGTTCACCGGCATGCGCCACATTCAGCACCTGCAAGGCGGCTTGGGCGGTAGGGTGGACGCGGGTGGCCCCGCCCACAATCCCCACGGCGAGTGGCATGGTCAATTCGCCACACAAAAACCCTTGCTCGTCGCGATACCAATGCGACAACGACGTGTATCGACCACTCCGAGCCGCCCAGGCATGGGCGCCAGCTTCGATGGCCCGCCAATCGTTGCCGGTGGCGACAATCACCGGATCAATGCCGTTCATGATGCCTTTGTTGTGGGTAGTGGCGCGATGGGGGTCGACCACGGCAAATGCGTGGGCCCACAAAATACGTTCGATTACATCAGCACCAGCGATACCGTCGCGTTGCAATGAAGCCGGGGCAATCCGTACGTTGGCTGTTGCCAAGCGTTGGTCGGTCAGGTTCGACAATATCCGGAGCATCGCTTGACCACCACTCAGTGATTCGAGCAGGGGGGCAACGGTTTCACACATGCTATTGACGGCATTGGCTCCCATGGCATCACGGCAATCGACCAACAAATGGACGATTAGCATCGGGCCCATCGGCGAATCAGCATACTGATGACATTCCACATCACGCACGCCACCACCACGCGCCACCATGCTCTGGCTTTGGGCATTGGCACATTCGATGATTTGCATGCGATTGGCATGAATCTTGGTCATGGCGGTGGCAACGTCAGCCACAGCAATTAATTGGATTTGGCCAATCATGATGGGTGCCGTATGTGATGCCACAAACCCGCCGCTTTCACGGGCCATGCGGGCGGCATAACTAGCACCGGCAACGATTGAGGGTTCTTCGACGACCATGGGTACGAGGCGGTCACGACCGTTGATGCGGAAATTTGTGGCCACGCCGAGGGGGAGTTCATAGCTGCCAACGACGTTTTCAATCATTTTGTCGGCTTTTGCCAACCCCAATTGGCCACCGGCGAGGGCCGCAGTGGTGGCGTCATCGAGTTGGGCAAACTCACGCACACGGGCACGCCGCTCGAGTGGGTCGAGTCGATAAAATCCTTCGATTCGCGATTCAGCGGGTTGTGGCATGGGAATCCTTTTGCACAAACATGTTTAGTACATGCACCGTATCATAAATCACCGCGCCTGCCAGAGTCAGGCAGATAGCTGTCAAAAGCTATCAAATTCCCATGGATACGGGGTTTTCTCATGAATCATATTCCACAAAACCAACACAAATACATTGCACAACCCAAAGTTTCGTCATACAGATAGTGGGATTTTTCAACGAAAAAAAACTGATTACACACGATACCAATAGTACATATACAATCACATATTGGCGTACTATATAGAAAAAAACTACCACAAAACATTCGTTATCATAATAAAAAAAATAGAAAAAAATATGCTATAGTAGTAATGATTTCTTTGATATGCGGGCGTAGCTCAGTGGATTAGAGCAGCGGTCTTCTAAACCGTTGGTCGTGGGTTCGAGTCCCGCCGTCCGCGCCATATCCTTGACAAAGGAGCCCCCATGCACGTCGATAGGCTCAACGAATACCAGCAGGCATCACGGCGTACCTGGAGTCTCATCAAGACCGACCATGCCATCGTCTATCCCACCCTCGGGTTAGTCAACGAAGCCGGCGAGGTCGCCGGCAAAGTCAAAAAAATCTTCCGCGACCGGGCTGGTGTCATCAGTGACGCCGACCGCGAAGCGCTCAAACACGAGCTGGGTGACGTGTTGTGGTATTTGGCACAAATCTGCACCGAACTCGACATCACCCTCGAAGACGTGGCTAGCGCCAATCTCACCAAACTCTATGACCGCCTTGATCGTGGCGCCATTGGTGGCGACGGCGACAATCGTTAATTTTTTACTCCGTAGCTATCTGGTCAGGTACTGGCCAATAAAAGGAAGGGTTGGCATGACAACGCCGTCGTTGTACGAGGTTTCGGTCGTTATTCCCTGTCTCAACGAAGCCGAAACACTCGCTCCGGTCATCCGCAAAACCCTCGCCGGCTTCCAACGCCTCGGCATCCACGGTGAAGTCATCGTAGCCGACAACGGCAGTAGCGATGGCTCGCAAGCGATTGCCATCGCCGAAGGTGCGCGCCTCGTGCCTGTACCTGAGCGGGGCTACGGCGCCGCCTTGCATGGAGGCATTAGTGCCGCCAACGCCGAATTCGTGGTGATGGGCGATGCAGACGATAGTTATGATCTCGGCGCCATCGATGAATTTATGACGCAGCTCCGCGCCGGCGCTGATTTGGTGATGGGCAACCGCTTTCGCGGCCGGATTATGCCAAACGCCATGCCGTGGCTCCATCAATGGCTGGGCAATCCCGTGTTGAGTTGGCTAGGGCGCACGTTGTTTCATTCCACCGTCGGTGATTTTCATTGTGGGCTACGAGCCTTCCGCAAAAGTGCCTGGCACGCCATCCAGCTCCAGACCAGCGGCATGGAATACGCCAGCGAGATGGTCATCAAATCCGTCTTATTTGACCAAAAAATCGTCGAAGTGCCCATCACACTCTACAAAGATGGGCGCTCACGCCCACCCCATTTGCGCACGTGGCGCGATGGCTGGCGCCATTTGCGCTTCATGTTGGCATATGCCCCCAATTGGGTGTTCCTTTTGCCTGGCAGCCTGTTGACCATCATCAGTGCCGTCGTACTGTTGTGGTTGATGCCGGCAGCCCGTCAGATTGGCGCCGTCACCCTCGACATCAATACCCTCGTGGTAGCAGCCGCTTTGTTGTTGTTTGGGGTGCAGGTGGTGTTGTTTGGCTTGTTAGCCAAAAAATACCTGATTACCACGGGGCTCGTGCCAGACTCCCCCCGTTTCGCCAAAATCAATGATGTCATTACCCTCGAATATGGGCTCATTACGGGGTTGGTGTTATTGGGAATCGGTATCTGGCAGATCGCGCAAGTGTTTGGAGTGTGGCAAGCAGGTGGATTCCAAAATCTCGATCCTGCCACCAGTGCCCGCCAAACCGTTTTGGGGGCAGTCGCCGTTATTTTGGCAGGCCAAATCGGCTTCACCAGTTTGTTTTTAAGTATTCTCGGGCTCAATATCCGCAAACGTAGTTAATTCAGAGGAACACAGTGATGACCAACCCCAACACACCACTCGAGCTTCTTTATGTTGGGAATGTGCCCACGTGGCAGAATCCAACCTTGACGGGGATTAACCGCCTCGCACCGCACGCCACCCTCTACCCCTATCACGACGCCGCCAGTGCCTTTGCGGGCGAGCGGACTGCCTCACCCTGGGTGTCATCACTCGATGGCGATTGGCAATTCACCTTGCTCCCCAGCCCCAACGCCGTCACCCCTGCCAACCTGCAATCAGCACAATGGCATACTGTGGCGGTACCGGGGCTCTGGACGATGCAAGGCTTCGAAAAGCCCCACTACCTCAACATCAAAATGCCTTTCCCCAATACGCCACCCTCCGTCCCCGATGCCAATCCCGTGGGCGTTTACCACCGGTATATGACTATCCCATCTAATTGGCAAAACCGCCGCGTCATCCTACACTTTGGGGGCGTCGAGGGCATGCTGTGTGTCTATGTCGATGGCCACGCCATCGGCATGGGCAAAGATGCCCGCACCCCCGCAGAATTCGACATCACTCGGTTTGTCACCCCAGGCCAAACCCACGAAGTGATGGCAGTCGTTGTGCGGTGGTCAGACGCCACATTTATCGAAGACCAAGATCAATGGTGGCACGCAGGTATCAATCGCGAAGTATTGATTTATAGCACCAGCAATCCGTTTTTGCGAGACCTACAAGTCTTGGCGCAACCAGACAGCGACTACAAAGGGGGCACCCTGACGGTCACCGCGTCGACCAACAACCCAGGCGAATTACGCGACGACTGGCAAGTGTCGGTGCAGCTGTAT
This sequence comes from Roseiflexaceae bacterium UBA965, assembly GCA_002292925.1. GTDB lineage: Bacteria > Chloroflexota > Chloroflexia > Chloroflexales > Roseiflexaceae > UBA965. The sequence goes on from DBCF01000307.1 coordinate 15,783, forward strand.
GGTCCAGATGGCAAACCGTGCTTCAACGAGCCCCTCCACCAACCATCACGCTGGGCGCCCAAGGACAAATCGGTGGTCGATGGCTGGGGTTCACGCATCGCCGCCTACGACCAAGTCGAGTTGCAAGCCACCCTCAAACGCGTCGAATGCTGGAACCACGAACAACCCAATCTCTACACCGTCCTGGTCACATTCCACACCCCCAGTGGCAATGAATACTACAGCACCCGTGTGGGCTTCCGCGACATCAAAATCGCCAACCGCGAATTGCGCATCAATGGACAAGCAGTCCTCATCAATGGGGTCAATCGTCATGACCACGACGACACTCACGGGCGCGTCATCAGTCGTGAATTGATGCGCAAAGACATTTTGTTGATGAAACAATTCAACATCAATGCGGTGCGATGCTCGCACTACCCCAACGACCCAGTGTTTTATGATTTGTGTGACGAATACGGCTTGTATGTGATTGACGAAGCCAATCTCGAAGCCCACGATTTTAGTTTTGATTTGTGTCGTGATGCCCGTTATACCGAAGCCTTTGTCGACCGCGTCCGCAACATGGTCGAACGCGACAAAAACCACGCCTGTATCATTGCTTGGTCGATTGGCAACGAAAGTGGCTATGGTCCCAATCACGATGCTGCCGCCGGCTGGGCTCGCCATGCCGATCCGAGTCGCGTATTGCACTACGAAGGAGCCATCGCCCTCGGCTTTAATCAGCCCAATTGGGGCGCCGGCCATGCAGCCACCGATATCGTCTGCCCGATGTACCCCTCACTTGCGAGTATCGTCGAATGGGCCAAGACGCCGTCCAACGACCCGCGCCCGATGATTTTGTGTGAATACTCACACGCCATGGGCAATAGCAATGGGACATTGGCTGACCACTACGCCGCATTTGAACAATACCACGGCTTACAAGGAGGCTTCATTTGGGAGTGGGTTGATCATGGTATTCGCCAAAAAACTCCCGATGGGCGTGAATATTGGGCCTACGGCGGTGACTTTGGTGACACTCCCAACGACTACAATTTTTGTGCCGACGGCTTGGTTTGGCCCGACCGCACCCCCCACCCCGCCTTGTACGAACTCAAATACCTGGCCCGCCCCGTGGCCGTCAGCCCAGTAGGGGACGTAGCAGGCAATTACCGCATTACCAACAAACGCTACTTTAGCGATATCGATGATCTCGGTGGTGAATGGATTATCGAAGTCGACGGGATTGTGGTATCCGAAGGGATTTTGAATATTCGGGGCTTGACCGCCCGCACCACCCGTGACGTGCAAATCCCGATGCTCGCCACCGTCCAAGCCACTTACCCCACCAATTTGGTGACCATCACCTTCCGCTTCCGCAAGCGCCGCTCATCAGATTACGCCCCCATTCGCCACGAAGTGGCATGGGATCAACATGTGGTGCAACAGCCAAGCAACCAAGTCGAGCATAGTCGTGGTGCCCGTCTCAAACGCGATATCACAGAAATCACCCTCCAGTCAGGCCGGGTCAAGGCTCGCTTTGACGCCAATACCGGTGAGTTGTTGTCGTACGGCACACCCCGTCGTAATTTCATCAGCCAGGGGCCATACCTACAACTCTGGCGGGCAGCCATCGACAACGATGGGCTCAAATTGTGGCCCGAACATCCCTCGCCACACCTACGCAATTGGCGGGCATTGGGTATCGACAAAATCGCACTTGCCCTCAACGATATCGAGCAAATCGGCTCCAAAATCAGCTTTACCTATTATGGTAGTGGCCGCGGCAAACCCGGTGACATTCGCCATACCATCACCTACACGATGAACAACGAAGGTAATTTGCATGTCGAACACTACGTCAAGCTCAATACCGAACTCGTCGATATGCCCCGGATTGGCGTAACCCTTGCCATCCCACTCCAATATCGCACTGTCTCGTGGCTCGGCCGTGGCCCATGGGAAAACTACCCCGATCGCAACGCCTCAGCCTTGATTAGCCGCTATAGCCATGATGTCGATGAGTTTTATGTGCCCTACATCATGCCCCAAGAACATGGCTTGCGCACCGACGTCAGTAGCGTCACCTTTGACAACAATCGTGGCAGTCGCTTCAAAATTGTCAGCGACGATACCTTCCAGTTCTCGGCTAGCCGCTTGACCAGCGCCGATGTATTTGCCGCCATGCATACCACCGACCTTACCCCCCGCGATGGTATTTTCATCAACATCGATCACCGCCATCGGGGCGTCGGCACCGCCAGCTGTGGCCCCGACACCCTCGAGCAATACCGCATCCTCGAACGCCGCCACCGCTTTGGCTTCACCTTCGTCATTGGTGGCGACGAAGAATAATCCCCCAGCAACAGACAACACCGCGGCAAGGCAGCAGGCCCTACCGCGGTGTTGTCTGTTTTATCGCTGTATTAACGCCCAATCGTGCGCGTCGCAGTACCAGTACGGGTGGCCGAACGAGTCAGCGTCGCTGTTTTGGTGCGGGTGGTTGTGCGGGTCAGCGTGGCAGTCCGCGTGCGGGTGGCCGTTTTGGTCAGCGTGACAGTCCGGGTGGCCGTCGCCGTCCGGGTTGTTGTTACCGTGGGACTAAGCCCCCCGTTTGATTTGGGTACTTTTGTAGGAGAAGGGGTAGCCGTCGCCGTCCGAGTATTCGTGCTTGTGCGCGTGGCCGTCGCTGTAGCCGTATTTGTGGAAGTAGCGATTGTACTGCTATAGCGCACCGTAACATTAACAGGTACATTATTGCTCCCGATAATCGCGAGATTAGCACTGCCTGAAATGTGCCCAGGCAGTGACACATACATGGTATTGTTGGAATCATAGGTAATCATATTTGCTTGGATTGTTTTGTTATCCAGCATTACAAGAGTATTCCGGAGATATTCACCCGTAATCATGATCCGCCCACCCGAAATAGGCAAGGTGGGGTCAGTGGTGCATGGCGTGGTGTTCCCGACACAACGCATAACACTACGTACCACGGGATTGGCGGCCATTGCCACTACATGGACGTGATTCGTACCCAGCGATGCAACTTGGATTTTGACAATACCACTCAATTTGCTCGCTAGAGTACAAGGCGGCAATGGTTGACTAAGCGTTGGTGCAACACAGCGGCTACCCCACACATACACTGTCCCATCCGCCTTGAGTGCAGCCGACACCCCATCGCCAGCGGCAATATCGACGATGTTGGTTAAGCCATTTGGTACATTGGCTTCTGCGGGGTAAACAACTGTCCCCGGCCCACAACTCGCCCCTGATCCACCCCAACCTACCACCGTCCCATCGCTACGTAATGCTAGGTTGTGATATGACCCCGCCGCAACTTTGATGACGTTGGTTGCACTGGCAGGAACAGTCCGCACACAATACGGATCACTCCCTCCGCCCATGACGTCACCACCCCACACCACCACCGAGCCATTGGCACGGACCGCAATCGAATGGATGTCACCGGCGTCAAAAGAGCGTGGCCATGCCCCTACATCTGCCGTTGAACCCGCACTCGCTTGACCATTCATAGTAAAGCCAACTGGCCGTAACATGCCGTCTTCGGTCAACACCAAGCCATGCACCAAGCCCCATTCTGACTCAATTGCATGATAGCGAATGTAGGAGGCAATCAGCGGATACGACGATACATCGACGTTGTAACCCGTAAACCATTCAGCATTTGCATAGGTGTTTATATTACCACTCGATGCATAAATACACCCGGCTTGTGAAATCGATAGGGCTAATGTCCGGACATATGAATTATTGCAATACTCATTCCCACTATACTGTGCGAATCCAAGCCCATTACGATACCAGACCATAGGTATTTGTTGCTTATCAATTGCCCCCCATACTTGGTCATGTGGATCGAGTGCGATGTCTACCACATCGGTCATGATAAACTTCTCGACAAATGGATAGTTATCATCAAACGAAATCAGTTTGGCATGCTCATCAAACGCCAAGCGGGGTTGCCCCACGCGAAATTGAGGCGACTGGGCGTCCTGACGCACCGGCGTCGGCGCCGGTTATTGCATTATCTGTAGCCAACGCGATAACCGGAATACTCAATCCAATCAATACGACAATCCCTATAGTCCAACGCCACATATATACGCTCCTTTTTTTATAAATAGATTTACACTTTAGCATAAGTATTTAATTTTGATAAT
>DBCF01000182.1 GCA_002292925.1 Roseiflexaceae bacterium UBA965
GTCTCCACCATGCAACGCATGGTGATACGAAAGATGAAGTAGGAAGTGGTTGACATTCATCGGCGCACGACAATCAACAAACCGCCTCTGCGTCCTCTGTGTGCTCTGTGCGAGCCAATAAAGAACTCCCTGTGCGAGACAAATAGCATATCGCACAAAATCCATCGTCATACTATTATAATGAGAGCAATTCAGCAGACAACAAAGGTGAAACTATGCGCACGCATGCAAGTGTGGTCATTATTGGAGCAGGGGTCATGGGTGCGTCGGTGGCGTGTCATTTGGCGATGCGTGGCTGCCACGACGTGGTCATCCTCGAGCAATTCGATACCGAAGTCCAAGGGAGCACCGCTCGCTCAGCCGCTGGCGTGCGCCATCAGTTTTCGCACGAAATCAACGTGCGCATGTCACAATACGGCATTGAGCGCCTGCGCCACTTCCAAAGCGAAATCGGCGGCGAGAGTGGCTTGCGGCAAGTAGGCTATCTTTTTTTGATTACCGACGAAGAAAACTGGCAAGGGTATCGTGAAGCCACCGCCATGCAAAACGCCCTCGGCGTGCGTACCCAACTACTCAAACCGAACGAGGTGCACGCTATTGTCCCCGACGTCAATCTCGATGGCCTCATTGGTGCCACCTTTGGTCCCGATGATGGTTTTTGTGATCCACACGGGGTGGCGATGGGCTACCTCAATCGGGCTCGTAGCCTCGGTGTCGAATTGATTCGCTCGGCACCTGCCACCGCCATCGAGGTGGTGAGTGGGCAGGTGGTGGCGGTGCAGACCCCGCAAGGGCGGATTAGTTGTGAGACGGTGATTAATTGTGCGGGGTCGTGGGCGGGTGTGGTGGCGGGGCTGGCTGGGCTCGACGTACCGGTCCAACCCTTCCGGCGCAACATTTACGTCACCCAACCGACTGATATCATCCCAGGGCAAATGCCGTTGACTGTCGATGTGACGTCGGGCTTTTGGATGCGCAAAGAGCACGATAGTCTGATTTTTGGGTTGTCCAAGCCCGATGAACCAGCCGGCTACAACACGGCAGTCGATTGGGGCTGGCTCGACACCGTGCTCGACGCCGGCTTCCAGCGCTTCCCCCGCCTCGGTGAAGTGCAATTGGCCGAAAAGCAATGCTGGGCCGGTGCCTACGAAATCACCCCCGACCACATGCCCATTCTGGGGCGCCACCCCGATATGCCGTCGTTCATCAATGCGGCAGGGTTTAGTGGTCACGGCATCATGCATTCACCGGCCACAGGGCTGTTGATCGCCGAAGAAGTGCTCGATGGCCGAGCGCGTAGTTTTGACATTGATTCATTGCGCATCGAGCGCTATGCCACCGGGACATCGTTTGAGCGCAACATTATTTAGGTGTCATTATGACCAAAATGCATGCCGATGAGCGTGAGATTCCTGTTGTATTGGTGCGCAACCTGATTGACGACCAATTCCCGCACTGGTGCGAATTAGCGTTGGCACGGGTGACATCGAGTGGTACCGACAATGCGATTTTTCGGCTGGGGTCAGACCTCGCAGTACGATTACCACGAGTCGAGTCGGCTATCTCACACATCGCCAAAGAATGTCGTTGGTTGCCGGTATTGGCAGCGCATTTACCGCTTGCGACGCCGGTGCCGGTGGCGCAAGGGCGGGCTACTGCTGAATACCCCTGGCCGTGGTACGTCTATCAATGGCTGACAGGGCAAGACGTTGCACAAACTCCGTCGCTTGATATGGTGCACCTCGCGCGTGATTTGGCTGGCTGGATACGCGCATTGCACCGCTGTGATACCACCGGTGCGCCACTAGCTGGCGCCGGGAATTTTGGCCGTGGCTTGCCCTTGACTGACACTGACCGTGATGCCCGTACGCGGGCATGTATCGCCCAGTGTGCTGATTTGGGATTGCTTGCTTACACACGTGCCATGGAATTATGGCAAAAAGCCATTGCTACCCCCGCGTGGTCAACCGCGGGGGTGTGGGTGCATGGTGATTTGACTGCGACAAATTTGTTGTGTCAATCTGGCCGATTGTCTGCGGTGATTGATTTTGGTGGGCTGGCTGTCGGTGATCCGGCGGTTGATTTGTTGCCTGCTTGGAATATGGGAGATGTGACCAGCCGGCATGCTTTTCGTGATGCAATGCAGGTTGACGATGCGACGTGGTTGCGTGGTCAAGCCTGGGCGTTGTCAGTGGCGGTTATTGAGTTGCCCTATTATTTGCATTCCAACCCTGCGATGGTGGCTGCTGCAAAAAGAACGATTGCACAAGTACTCGCGTAAATTAGGCCGATGATACATAGGTTTCACGCAAGGTTTGTACGCCACGATTGCGGAGTTGTTTGACGGCGCCTTCGCTCCGGTTGAGGGCGTGGGCGATTTGGGCAAAGGTCATGTCGTTGCAGTAGCGCATGATAATGACACGCTGTTGTTCTTCGCTGAGGTGGGCAAGTACCGCGCGGAAGTGTTCGTCTTCGGCAAGTGATGATTCATCAAGCACGTGGGCATCATATTCTTGGATGGTGACATGTGGTCGGCGAGCCATATAGCGAATGGCGTCGACCGCTTTGTCGTGGGCGATGCGATACAACCAGGCTTCGATAGGCAAGCCGCGATCGTGGTAGCTGGGCAGCCCTTCGAGGACGCGTACAAAGACGTCATTGCACAAATCTTCGGCGAGGGCGCTGTCATAGACGCGGCGGTAGAGGTAGCGGCGGATGGCATCGGCGTGGTTGGCGTACAAGGTCGCGACGGTCTGTTGGTGTGACATGGATGACTCCTGTTCAGTAGATAAATTGTGTTTCCATGTCTACTGTCGCAAAGGAGCGTAACGCGGGCATTACCAATGGGGGAGTAATGAAGT
>DBCF01000028.1 GCA_002292925.1 Roseiflexaceae bacterium UBA965
GGAATCCGCACAGGGCATCGCAGGGTGTGTGGTTGATGGTTATTGGACGGATGTAGGCACCATCGAAGAATATATGCGGGCGACGCGTGACTACTTGAACGGCAAAGTCAATTTGCCACGTATCGGGCGTCGACTCAATGACGACGTGTGGGTTGATGGTGATGTCGAAATCGCTCCTGATGCCATGTTGCACGGGCCACTCTATCTGGGCTTTGGTGCCAAAATCAAAAGTGGCGCGCACATCATCGGACCTACCGTCATCCGCGATTATTCCATCATCGATGCCGGTGCCATCATTGACCGCAGTATTATCTGGCGCAACTCGTATGTGGGTGAGCGCGCCGAATTACGTGGTGCGGTGGTGTTGCGTCAGTGCAACATCAAAAGCCGGGCACTGCTGTCGGAAGGGGTGGTGATTGGCGACCAAACCATGATTAACGCCGGGGCCGTGATTGGTAACAACGTCAAAATCTGGCCCTACAAAGAAGTCGACGAAAGCGCCACCGTGACTAGTAGCATTATTTGGGGCTCGCAAGGGCGGCGGGTATTGTTTGGCAAGCAGGGCATTACTGGCCTAGTCAACATCGATTTGACGCCCGAATGGTGTGCCCGGATTGGCGCGGCCATCGGCACGGCGTTACCGCTCGGATCAACGGTCACTGCCAATCGTGATTCGCATCATACGGCGCGCATGCTCAAACGGGCCATTATGGCCGGGTTACCGTCAGCTGGCGTCAATGTGCTTGAACTGCATAGTTTGCCGTTGCCGGTGGCGCGCTATACCACCTTTGCAGCCGGGACGAGTGGGGGGATTCACCTACAGGTATCGCCCCAAGACGAGCGCATGGTTGAAATCCGAATTTTTGACCGCAACGGGCTGGATATCGATACTGCCAATGAACGAGTAATTGAGGGTGTTTTTTTCCGTGAAGATTATCGTCGTGCTTATTACAACGAAATCGGCCGGATTAGTGATGCCGTCAGTGCCATCGACACCTATACAAATGCATTTTTTAAGGCTTTGCACCCCGAAATTTTTGCCATGGATCGGGTATTTCAAGTGGCGGTTGATTACGATCATGCCAGTAGCTCTTCGGTATTGCCAGGGATTTTGCGCAAATTAGGGGTGCGCTCGGTGGAGCTGAACGCCAACCTCGAAGACGTGTTGGTGGCGCATCAACGTGAAAAAGACGCCGATCATCTCCAGCGGTTGGCGCGGGTGACGCCCGTACTCGGTGCCGATATGGGTGTGCGTATCGAAGCCAACGGTGAGCGGATTTCGCTGATCGATGGGCAGGGGCGCATCGTGGCACCGATGATGGCGTTGGCGGCGCTGGTCGATTTGATGTTGGCTGCCGAAGGCGGTGGCGTGGTAGCGGTGCCGATGACTGCGCCACGGGTGTTTGAGGCGATTGCGGCGCGCCGTGGGGGCGCAGTGGTACGCACACGGGCGTCATTGGCGTCGTTGATGCAAGTGGCCGCCAAACGCCGCGATTTGTTGTTGTTGGGCGACGGGGCCGGCGCAACCATCTTCCCGCGGTTTTATCCGGTGGCCGACGGCTTGTTTACCATCGCCAAAACGGTAGAATTGCTGCTTGGTCAAGGGTTGCGCCTCGAGGATGTGATTGATTCCATCCCGGCGTTTCATACGGCGCATGCCCGGGTGGCGTGTGGCTGGGACCAAAAAGGGAGTGTGATGCGCCAATTGGGCGAACAATTCCGCGAACGCCGCCAACACACCAGTGATGGCCTGCGCATCGAGGTCGATGATTTTTGGGTGGTGTTGTCGCCTGATAGTGACGGCCCCTACATTGGAGTATATGCCGAAGGGCGCGACGAAGCCCACGCCGCAGAACTCATTCGCCAATATAGCGAATTAATCAAAAGCATGCAATAGTGCGAGGCATGCCTCGCACGTACTGCATGTTGTTATTTTTTTGGTAAATCGTTGGGGTCAAAGGCGCCAGGCAACAAGGCAGCCACGCTGGTTTCGACCCAATTATCGTGCATATTGGTCAAAAAAACGACGGCGTGGGGAGCCAACTCTGCCATGACTTGGCGGCAGCCGCCACAGGGGCTGACCGGACCAGGGGTATCGGCCACCACGGCGATGGCGACGATATCGCGGGCACCCACGGCCCAAGCCGATTGCATGGCGACCCGTTCGGCGCAATTGGTACTAGGGTAGGCGGCGTTTTCGATGTTGCAGCCCCCAAACACCCGGCCATCACGAATCAGTACTGCTGCGCCCACCAAAAAATGTGAATAGGGCGCATAGGCCCGAGTGCGGGCATCGATGGCCGCATCAATAAGCTGCTGGCGGTTGATTGTAGTCATCACGTCCCCTTTGGCTGTTGGCGATGGTGATTCGGATGCGACTCGTACGGATGCCATCAACGGCGATGACGGTGAAGGTCGCATCGTCAAAATATGTTACCACATCACCAATTTCACTCATGCGCCCCAGCTTTTCGGCAATAAAACCACCAATCCGATCCGACGTCTCAGAACTGAGGGTCAAACCGGTGTGGTCGTTGATGTCGTCGAGCAGGACTCGGGCATCAACGGTCAGGTTGTGGGGCCCTTCCCAGACGATATCAGCGAGGATGGTGGGGTCGAATTCGTCATTGATTTCGCCGACGATTTCTTCGAGGATGTCTTCGAGGGTCACAATCCCTGTGGTGGCGCCGTATTCGTCGACCACCACCGCAAAATGCACTCGTTTGGTTTGCATGTTGTGGAGCAAGGTGTCGATTTTAATCATTTCGGGGACGTAATAGGGGTAGCGCATCAAGGTGGCAATGGTGGTTGGTTTGTGCCCAAACTGCAAGCTAGCCAACAAATCTTTGGCGTACAAAATCCCAATGATGCGGTCGCTCGATTCACGGATGACAGGGATACGCGAGTGGCCGTGGCGGGTAATCAAGGCGATGGCTTCTTGGCTGGTGGCAATGGTGTTGATGGTAATGATGTCGACACGGGGAATCATGATTTCGCGCACCAAGGTATCGCCAAAGGTGATGATGTCTTTGATCATCTCGCGCTCGTTGGGTTCGAGCAGGCCTTCTTCGTGGCCTACATTCACAATCGACAACAGCTCTTCTTCGGTGACGATGGGGGTGAGGTCATCAGAGCCGGCCGGGGTAAACAAGCGCCGCGCAATGAAGTCGATGCAGATAATCAGTGGCCGGAGCAACAACATACAGAGATAAAAGGGCCCAGCGATGATTTTGGCGGTGGCGGCAGGATTGCGCAAGGCCACTGCTTTGGGGAGTGCTTCGGCAAACAAAATCACGCTG
>DBCF01000073.1 GCA_002292925.1 Roseiflexaceae bacterium UBA965
CGGGCACATAATGCTGTGATACGAAAATTGTCGACACCCAATTCACGCAGGCGCAAATAGCCCTGCAAATGCGCATTGAGAATCCGCCCACATCCCACAATCCCAATCCGGATCATGATTGCACTCCAGTTCGCACCAAGGCGGCCGGTGGCAAGGGCAATGACACCGTTTGGTTGGTATTGGCCGAAAGAATCCCTGCGGACAATACGTGTTGCGCCATGAGGGCCGTTTCTGCAGAGCATAATTCCATCAAGGGGATTTCGTTGCGAATCACAGCAGCAAAGTGTTCGAGTGGGTCACGCATTCCTTCGGTCAAGGCGGGGAAGCGCACCCCGATACCGTTGTCATCTTCGGCATCAGCCAGGTACAATTTGCCGTTTGAGGCCATCAATGTGCCTTTGTCGCCATAAAAAATTGGCTCGTAGCTGGTCATATGCCCCGACTGCGTCCACGACGCAGTGGCGGTCGAAATCGCCGTGGCGTGTTGCATCACCATGACGGCATTATCTTCGGCCGGTAAATCACTTTTGCGCAGGCGGCCCGCCATAGTGCTGACGCGACTAGGGAGCCCAAGGAACATACACGTCAAGGCAGCCCCATAACAACAATAATCCATAATCACCCCGGCACCATTGCGGTAAGGGTCATATAGCCAATCAACGAATTGTGGCGAACACCCCAATTCACGTGGACCACAATGGGCTGCCCGATAATTGATTTGATAGAGGTTACCGATTTTGCCACGCCGAATCATCGTCATCGCATGTTGCAGATTGGGCCACCACGCAAATGGCCAGTTGACCATCAATGTCACACCGGCTTTTTTGGCGGCGCCATACAATGCCACGGCACCGGCATAATCTGCAGCAATCGGTTTTTCAATCAAAATATGCAACCCTTTTTGGGCGGCGGCAATGCCATACTCGGCACCTGCACGATTATCACCAAAAACCGCCACGGCATCGAGTGCACACTGATCAAGCATAGTCAATGGATCGCTATATGTCTGAAGCACCTCAGCCTGGGTGGCTTTTTCGCGTAATTCACTGTCGGCATCACCAGCAGCCACAATTTGCACCGTAGGATTGGCGCGGGCATGATCAAGAAACCCCCACACATGGTCGTGACTCAACCCCATAATCCCGATACGCAATACATCACTCATATTCATTCCCCTCATTCCCCGATAAACGTCATTGTTCACGAGATAGATTATACCAAATAAAATCTTTATATATGAATGATTTATATTTTTATGTTGATAACAACTTATTTTGGCTGTTTTTATGCAAAAAACAGGGCTAGTTTATACTGTTTTGTGATTTATATAACAAAACAATAATCAAACTGGGGTACGTACAACTCGTGGTAACCGCTGCGCCACCACCAGTGCCACGACTATCATAATGGCACCCGCAACAGTAAACGACACCGGATAGCCGTACCCAGCAACAATTTGCCCACCAATCGTCGCACCAACGACGCCACCCAATGCGGCAATAGTATGATAAAGCCCTGCCAAACGCCCGCGCCGTTGGCGCAAGCCGAGCTCGGTGGCAACCAATAATGCGGGTGTTTCGTAGCTTGAATACGTCAATGAACGGAGCATCTGCAACGGGAATATCCCCCACATCGGCGCCACAAATTGATACAGCATATAGATGCCGCCTTGCCCAATCAGCCCGGCCATCAACAGCGGTCGCCGCCCCCAACGATCAGCCAAAAACCCTGCTAGTATCAATCCAGGTACTTCACCGGCAGCCGCCAAAGCCCATAGGCCACTAATCAGACTCTGGGAATAGCCCAGCGAACGCATAAAGGCTGGCCATTGCCACGCCACCGCCCCCATCCCATAAAACCACGTAAACACCACCGCAAAATAGACCACCATGGTCCGTACGGGGAAGTTACTGGCGTGAGACGCCACGTCCGTCCCGACTTCGGGCACGCGCACATCAGCCGCCGTCGCTTCGCGAATCCCCAACGCGGCCATACAGCCAATTGCCAACATGATTGCTGCGATAAGTATTGGCACCCACAAGCCGGCGGTGTCTGCAATAAATCCCCCCATGATGGCCGTACACGCAAACGCCAACGACCCCGTGGTGCGAAAAAATCCCAGCATCCGTCCCCGTGAGGTGGCGTCTTCGATTAAATCGCCGGCGAGGGCTAGGCTACCTGCATTGAATCCGGCCGTAGCAACGCCCAATAAGAGTTGCGCCACCACCACCAGCCAGACGATGCGCGTCAAGGCAATCACCAGCATGGCACTCGCGGCCAACCCCAACGCCAGCATGATAATAGGGCGCCGTTGCCCGATGCGATCAGAACGCAACCCCCACAAATAGGGGGCTGCCAACGAACCAAATTGTTGGGCAGCAAACATGATACCGACGAGGGCTGGCCCGGCCCCAAGGGTCGCAAAATGATTGGCCATCAATGGGATGGTTAATCCGTTTGCCGCAAACAGCCCCGCTTGACTAAGTGTCAAAAACCGCAACGAGCGCTGATTGCGCACAGGCAATGACTGCATATCCATCCCTTTTATAGGCGACAACATCTCCACCACGACGAATGATGACTCACCAAAACTGCAGAATGCCTTATGGTACTATATCACTTGGAGCCCAAAAGCATGTCGACAAATCAACTTGGCGCAGATTATGCATGGGCACCCCCTCGTCACACAATAATTCATATTGCAAGGCAGCATCGGGGGACGTGATATGGCCA
>DBCF01000107.1:0-129 GCA_002292925.1 Roseiflexaceae bacterium UBA965
ATCGGCGGCCATGACATTACCAGCGACTACGTGGTAAAGCAACACATTTTTGAGGGTTTCGAGGTTCTCGGGCTTGAGCAAGTTTTCGACGGTGCCAGCGGGTAATTTGGCAAAGGCTTCGTCGGTAGG
>DBCF01000107.1:190-5392 GCA_002292925.1 Roseiflexaceae bacterium UBA965
TTTGAGGGTATCGACCAAACCGGCGGCCGTTACTGCAGCCACGAGGGTAGTGAAACGGCCATCTGCTACAGCGGTATCAACGATATCTGCGAGCTTGGCGGGTGGCAATAACACCGCGTCAATGACGTGGATCACGCCATTGCTGGTCACGATGTCGGTGATGATTACTTGTACGGTTTCATTCAAGAAAACGTTGCCGTCCTTTACCGAAATGTTGACGGCGCTGCCAGCAACAGTGTCGGCCGTTTTGCCATCAAGGGTGACCACATCGGCGGCCATGACATTACCAGCGACTACGTGGTAAAGCAACACATTTTTGAGGGTTTCGAGGTTCTCAGGCTTGAGCAAGTTTTCGACGGTGCCAGCGGGTAGTTTGGCGAAGGCTTCGTCAGTAGGAGCAAAGACGGTGAAGGGGCCAGCACCTTTGAGGGTGTCTACTAGCCCGGCGGCCGTTACAGCCGTCACCAGGGTAGTGAAGCGGCCATCGGCCACGGCGGTATCAACGATATCCATGGGAGCAGGGACAGCAGTAGCAGGAACGACTGTTGCCGTAGGTGCGGCGGCAGGGGCTGCGCCACAAGCGGCCAAAACAAGCGAAATGAACAACAATACGAACAGCGAACCAATTTGCAAACGTTTCAATTTGTCTCCAGTCTAAACTGTATATATTTTATAAAAATTGTTATATATACAAGAGCATTATATCCAACAAATTTGCATATTTGAAGTGTTTTTTACCTATATCATCAAACACTCATACAGTAATAGTCGTGAATTAGAAATTTGTTCTCATCAAAGAAAATATGTATCAGCAGTCATTGTGAGTCAACTATATCGAAGAATCGAATATAATCAGACTGTTATAAACTACTGTAGTCACAAAAAAGTCGTACTTGGGGTGAAATTATTTATAAATTGTTTGTTTCATAAAACCGACATTAAAATAAAAAAGTGCATCTAAATTGTATCCATAAGCAGTTGCTGTTCTCATCGCATAATCATCAGATGCTAAGAAAAGTAGCCCTGTTGCCGCCCAAGTCACCCTCGCTTGCCACAGCCAATTACCTATCAAATCGACGACCAAACATCATACGAGCGGAGCAATCGTAGATGCGAGGCATTGGGGAACGCATCGTAGAGTCGCAGCCTGCTACGGCTCTACGACGATTTGGCCCACCACGGCACCAACGATGGTGGCGCCTTGCGTTTGGATTTACTGGTGGTACTGGTACGCACCGGCGCCTGCCAGTCACGAATCTGGGAGTCGTTGATTATGTCATCTAATTGTGGATGGTCGGGCAAATAATGCCCTAATTGCTTGCGCAACACCGGCGATGCTCCATTGCGGATCAATGAATCGTGTAGGTTGCCCAACGGCTTACCCCGGTGCACCGCCACCATGTGGTGCATGATGGCCACTGTCTCTTTGAGATGCATTTCTTCGACAAAGCGTGATACTTCGGGGCCGGTGCTATTGGCTTGATCGCCGGCGCGCGGGCTAAGCGAAACCCCGATATAGACTTCACGCTTGGCGCGGGTGATAGCCACATAAAACAGCCGCCGTTCGGTTTCAACCACGCTACCGCCGCGGGTGGGTGGCATGACACTCTGGGTTTTGTCCCAGACGGTCAATTCTTCGCTGAGCAGCACCGGCATGTAGCCTTCGTGGGCCCGTGGAATAAACACATAGTCGTATTCGAGCCCTTTGGTGCGATATACCGTGGTAAACAATATCTGATGCTCAAGCGGTGCATTAAAGGTATGATCGAGCCCGGCAAAATGGGTCACAAAATCACCGACAGCTAGCCCAGTACCCTGCGCATAGCCGATGAATTGATTGACACAATTGATGCGGTCGCTTGATTCAGCGCCATTACCATAATAATTATGGAAGTGTTCCATGTAATTAGTGCTATCGACGATGATTTGCATGGCCTGATGGGCTGGCTGGGAGGTACGCCACAATTCATCCACCCGCATCAATACGGTGATGAGTTGACTAATCCGCTCGCGACCAGGGCGGTTGAGTGGCGATTGAGTAGGATTGGTGAGACCATGGAGTAATTCCCCCAGTGACATGCCATAGCGTTGGGCATCAGTGAGTGATTTTTTGATGGTATCGAGGCCCAAATAACGGTTGGGCAGGTTGATAATCGACATGAGTACTTTACTCACCTGATCGTCGACCAAATCGTGCCATTGTTGGCCAGCCTTGAGGTAATCGACCAAAGTAGCCACTTCACGGCGCTCAAAAAATGGTTTACGCCCCAACACCCGGTAGGGGATTTTGCGGGCTAGGCAGGCTGCTTCGAGGCCTTGGAGTTGACTAAAGGTCCGCCCCAGCACCACCACTTGACTGGGGTCTTGGGTGCGCTGTACCAACGACACCAGTTGGGTACACAGCATAGCATCGAGTTCGCTGGTTTGTTCAGCCTGCTCATGCACCATAAAGACATCAGTGTGATGCAACACATTATGTGCAGTAAGCGGTTTGGCGACTCGACTGCCGTTGCGACTAATCACGTTGAGGGCGACTTGGGCAAGCAGTGGCCCAAACCGAAACGAGTGTGACAGCGTGTAATCGATGACTTGCTTGCCAAACACCTGACCGGTCATGGTCTGCAAAATAAAATCGGGGCGGGCACCACGCCACTCGTAGATAGTCTGATCATCGTCACCCACCACCATTACATCGGTGTGGGGATTGACGAGCAGCTCGATGAGGCGTTGTTGGCCGGCATTGACGTCTTGGTATTCATCGACAATCACGTAGCGCAGATGACTGGTGATTTGATGACGAAACAAGGGGAAGTCGGTGAGAAGCGACACTACAATCGGCACAAAATCATCAAACCCAACAGCATGGCGTTTGTGTCGCTCGGCTTCAAAACGGATATAGACATCGACCAAGCCCGGTTCGCCGCTACTGGTGGCATGGTCGCGGTCGGGAGGGATGAGTTCACCCTTCCAGAGCCCGATGGCCATCAGCGCCATTTCAGCGTCGATGGTATTGAGAGGCAACACCCCTTCTTTTTCGAGGGCTTGGATTGTGCGATTGGCGAGGATACGACCCATCTCGCTGTCGTCAGCGGTCCACAATTCTTGGGGTTCGGGCATCAGTCCCACTTCGACGGCCCGGCGCATGATTTTGAAAGCAAACGAGTGAAATGTGTCGACACCGGGGTGTGTCGACTGATCAATACCGATATCGAGAAGCTTGGTGGTAAATTGTTGGCGCGCCAGCACGTTGAACATCACGATTTGGATAGCGTGGCGTGACGTACCAGATTGAAGTAGTTGTTTGACCCGATGCGCCATGGTGGTGGTTTTGCCAGAGCCGGCTACCGCCAACACCCGGGCGTGGAAGCCAGTGGGGTGGGCGACGACGGCCTGTTGTTCGGGGGTGAGTTGGTGCATGGTATTCATCGGTTTATCATAGCATGGAGGGGGAATTTTTTCAGGCGTGGGTGTCATTGGATCGACTTACGGAAAAACCATATTTGTTTTTGCCGCTAACGCCATTCCAATTGCCTCCATGCTATAATTAGCGCAATTACGGTATTACGCACCACGTTGCAAGAGGCACTATGCGAAATGTATTTGAGTATGCAGTCCCCCATGCGTTGTATCATCGCAACTTCATCGATTATGTAATCCAACAGGCCGGCACCCGCCGCGCCTTGGTGATTACCGCCAGCCGACCCCATGCCACCTGGTTACGCCAACAATTCATGCACCAACCCCACGCACAAATCGAAGTCAGTACGTTGCAGACGTTGCTGATGAAACAACTCAAGCGCACTGCGCCACGGAGCGTGATGAGCGCCACCAGTCGCATGGTGGTGGTCAATACGGCGTGGCAGCAGGTAGGTGGCGCGTTATATAAACAATACGGCAACAATCGTGGTGCACTCAACGAAATCGCCCAAGCCCTCAGCTGGATGTCGAGTCAGCGCCAGCGCTGGGGCCAGATTGACCACGACCTCGACATGCACCACCAGCTCGCCCAGATCTATGCCCGCTATGCTACCCTGCTCGATGCCCAAGGGGTCATCGCCTATGATGATGTGGCCTTGCATGTCTGTGATGGTGGGGCGGCGCCACTGCCATACGACGTGGTGATTGCCGGCGAATTACAGCATGCGAGCGTGGCGCAACTGAGTGCCCTTGCTCAGCTAATCCAACCGGTTGCCGAGGTAACCCTAGCCGGCTGGGTGCAGGCAAATCATCACGCACCAGAATTAGCTGATGTGCACAATTGGTTATGTCAACATTCGACGCCACAACCGTGGCCGGTAGCGCATGCCAGTAACGGTGATTTGGTGGCGCAACGTATCCTTGGCCAGACAACGGTCAATCCAGCGCTGACCCTCATCGGCATGCCCAGCAACGGAGCGTGGGTGGCGGGCGTACCAACCATCGTCGATGAATGTCAGGCGATTGCCCGGCTCGCCTACCAGCGCCTCGCCACCCAGCGGAGTGTCGCCATCGTCTGTAGCGATGAATCGTTGCTGCCCCATGTGCGGGCAGCCTTGATCGGCCAGGGAATTCCCTTGGCACCCCTGATGCCCCCCAGCAACCAAAACCCTTTGATTCAATTAGGGCGGGGGGCCTTGCGCTGGCCCGCCGTCAGCGACCCATTGCAACAACGGGCCCTGCTCAATGAATTATTGCAATTGCCGTTTTGGGGGATGAGTAGCGCTCAAGCACGCCAAGCCAGCCGCGATAGTAGTCATCCCCAGAGTGAAGCGCTGACTGCCAAACTCAGCGCCATCGACATCCAACGCCCCATTGCCCCGCAAATCACTGCCCTTATCAAATGGAGCAATGCCTTGTCGTGGACGTGGCTCGCACCACGGATTGCCGTCGATGTGCGGGATGCCTGGTTGCGTGACTACCACGCCTGGCTAGCCCGGATTAGCGAAGTCGACCGCATTGCCCAATCTACCCAAGTTGATGGCAGCCAGCGTGAGCAATTAATCGGTAGCATCGATAGTTTACCCAATACCATTAATGAGATGTATCGCACCACCTTGCCCCTCACCATCCATACCCGCACCGGGGCCTTTGCCAGCACCGACTGCGTCATCGTGATGGGCATGAGCGAGCATGTGGCGCCACGCACTGCCTTTGGCTATCAACTGTTCTCTGAGCAGGTGTTGTGTGCGGCGTTTGTGGCATCACAACGCCCGCATACCCCGC
>DBCF01000293.1 GCA_002292925.1 Roseiflexaceae bacterium UBA965
AACGTCACCCTCATCGACCCCGCCCCGGCCGTAGCCCGCCAAACGCTCCACATCACCCAGACCCATGGACTCACCCGCCCCGAGCAGGGACAGACGTGGTATTACACCACCGGGTCAGCCAGCCATTTGGCCTGGCAAATCCAAGCATTAGGCCTTCCCCCTGGTTTAGTCGCACATGTTGCAGTAGAGGAATTGGTATGAATATCGAGTGGATTGGGCTTCTCGCCTCATATCTCTATGCCGGTGGGTTGTTGGGTATCGGCGAGCTGTTGCATCGCCAATTCAACATCAGCAATGACATTACCCGCAAAGTGGTGCATATCGGGGCGGGGATGTGGATTTTCGGCGTGCTCTATTTCTTCCATACCTGGCAAATCGGCGTCATCCCTTTTGCCACCTTTATCGGACTCAACTATTTCTTTTATCGCGTCAAATTATTTCGCGGCATCGACAGTGATACCGCCAGCCCGGGCACTATCTATTTTGCCTTTGCCATTACCGTCATTTCGATGGTGTTTTGGCGACCACAGGGGCCCATCGACCACGCCCCCGCCGTTGTCGCCGGCATCATGACCATGACCTGGGGCGACGCCTTGGCCGCCTTGGTCGGCAAACACTTTGGGCGCCATCGCTATACCCTCAACGGCGGCACCCGTAGCTACGAAGGCAGCGCCGTCATGTTTGGCGTATCGCTGCTCGTCATCGCATTGTCACTCAGCCTTTTGCCCGGCTCAAGCCTCACCCCCTATGCCGACTTGCCCACTACCAGCGCCATTGTGCTGGCCAGCGTTGCCGGTGCCATCACTGCCACCGCCGTCGAAGCCTTGTCACCCCACGGCACCGACAATTTGACGGTGCCGATTTGTGTGACCCTCGTGGCACTCATCGCCGGCTAATCGCGGCTCGCTACCCACCACTTGAGCAATACCGCACTCAACAACCCAGCACCTGCCAGCATGGCAAACAACACGTTGTAGCCGTATTGCCCTGCCAACCACCCTGCCACAAGCGGCGCGCCAGCCATCACCGGCACATTAAATGAATTCGCCAAGGCAATGTAGTTGGCGCGTTTTTCGGCAGGGGCAAAACTAAACACCATCGCCGTGTTGGCGGGCTGCATCCCCCCCAGGGCAATCCCACCCAGCACAAACACCGGGTAAAACCAGGCTTCACTCGTCGCCAACCACGGCAATAACAGCGACACCATCCCCAATAGCGCCACAAAAATCAACACCCGTCGCCGCCCCCAGCGATCGGCCAACGTCCCCAAGCCGAAGTTCCCCAAGGCCTGTGACGCCAACAACACCACCGTAAAGGTACCGACGGTACTGCCACTCACCTGGAAGCGTACCAGCGCCGCCGCCGTCACAAAGCTTTGCCCCATCAAGGCCAACGACAAAAAGGCAAAGGCCACCAAATAAATCAAAAACGCCCGATCGTTACGCAATAAACTGGGCATATCACGGAACAACGACCAAAACGACTGCTTCTCGGGGTGTGGTTCTACCCGTGGCTCAATACTCAACGCCAAAAACAGGTACGAAATCGCCATCACCACAAAACAACCCAACGACAAAATCCCAATGTTTTGCGGGAAGGTATACGCTCCCACTAGTTGCCAGCCCCACAATGTAAACGGTTTATTCGCCAAAATCTGCGTGGCGACCGCCGCTCCCGCCACCCCCAACAGACTGCCAACCCCACTTTGCATACCAAAAAACGTCCCCCATGATTTTTGCGGGATAATCCGACTAATCAAATCTTGCCACGGGACCGCATTGGCCCCGGCACTCACCATAAATAGCGCATACAAACTAAAAAACAACGCCAATGTGGTAGTCGCATCGAGCGCATCACCTAACAATAACCACAACCCCAAAATCAACCACGGAATCCGCTCGAGAACGGTAATCACCATGGTTACCGGCTTCCGCGTCCACATATGGGCAATCAACGGCGCCACAAACAACCCCGGCAACAACCAACCGATGTTAGCAATGGCCGGAATCAGACCTTGATGCCACTGTTGATCCGAAAACTGCTTCACAAAATAGGGCAACACCGTGTAACTCGACACCATGTTCATCCCAAACATAAACAACCCACCCTCAATCACATTGAGGATAAAGTTGCGCCGCGCATGCAACACCACAAAGGCATCACTCGTATCAAGGGGAATCGTTTTTATGCCCGTATTCATGCCTGCCCTATACTTTCTGTCAGCGGTGCTTTTTGGGGCAACCTGACCTTCCATTGCATCACCAACGTCCCAATCACCCCAAACGCCGCCAATACCCCAAACAGCCCCACATAACCCATTTCGCCGGCCAACCAACCAGCCCCGATCGGGGCAAGCGCCATCACCGGTACATTGAACGTATTGGCGGTAGCAATATAGAGTGGCCGGAGTTCGTTGGTCGAAAAGAGCATCACAATCGAAAAACTGCTCAATTGATAGCCCGCCATCGCAATCCCGCTACACACAAAAATCACAAAATACCACCACTCTGTCGGGGCCACCCATGCCAGCAACAACGACAACGCGCCGATGAAGCCCGACAATACCAGCACTTGTTTGTGACCCCAGCGATCTGCCAAGGCCCCCAACCCAAAGTTCCCCAAGGCCTGGGCAGCCGAGAGCACGATAGTATATGCCCGTATTCATGCCACTCCTGTGTTTTCTGTTAGCGGTGCTTTTTTGGGCAATTTGACCTTCCATTGCATCACCAGCGTCCCTAGTACCCCAAATGCCGCCAATAACATAAACAGCCCGATAAAGCCCACTTCACCCGCCAACCACCCTGCCAACAACGGTGCCATCGCCGACACCGGTACATTGAACGTATTGGCAGTGGCGATATAGGTCGGTCGAAGTTCATTAGTCGAAAAGAGCATTACAATCGATAAACTACTCAATTGATAGCCCGCCATGGCAATCCCGCTACACACAAAAATCACAAAATACCACCACTCTGTCGGTGCCACCCACGCCAACAACAGCGACAGTGCCCCGACGAACCCCGACAACACCAGCACTTGTTTGTGGCCCCAGCGATCCGCCAACGCCCCCAACCCAAAGCTCCCCAAGGCTTGGGCAGCCGAGAGTACGACGGTGAATGCCCCAACCATTTCGCCCGATGACTGAAAGCGGTCGAGTGCCGCCGCCATCACAAAACTATGCCCCAAAATCCCCAACGAAATCCCCGTCCGTGCCAGCAAATAGGTGCGAAACACACTATCTTTGCGCAACAGTTGGGGCATTTGTTTGACCGAACCCCAAATCGGTTGCTTGGGTTGGGGCGGGATGCGCGGTTCGACCGTCAACACCAAAAAGACAAACGATACCACCAAACAGCCAAAACAAATCAGCGACAATACGCCAATGTTAAACGGGAAGGTATAACTCCCCACCAAATCTACGCCACCAATAGTAATCACTTGACCAGCCAGCACTTGGGTCGCCACCGTCGCCCCAGCCACCCCCAGCAGACTACCGAGGCCACTCTGGAACCCAAAAAACCGCCCCCAGCGCTGCTCAGGGATTACCCGCCCGATAAAGTCTTGCCACGGAATCGCCGTCGCCCCCGCACTAAACATGTGCATGGCATATAACCCAAAAAACATCGCTAGCGTCGTTGATGGTGCCAACGTGTTGCCCATAGACAACCAAATGCCCATGAACAACCACGGAATCCGCTCAAAAAACGTCCCTATCAACATGGGCATTTTGCGCGTCCAGAGCTGCGCAATATACGGTGCCACAAACAACCCCGGCAACAACCAACCGGTATTGGCGATGGTCGGCAACAACCCTTGGATCCAATTGGCCTGTGAATACTGCGACACAAAGTATGGCAACACCGTAAAGCGCGACACCATACTAATCCCAAACATAAAAATCCCACCTTCGATGACATTCAACCAAAAATTGCGGCGGGCGTGGCGTGCCACAAACGCCGCAGTTACCTCAGACATGCAAACCTCTCTTGTATCGTTTATCTAGCCCCCGATGTTTGACAGCACGTCATCGCTCGGGTATGCTAGAACTTGTGAACTTCATCGCAAACTTTTTGGCGAATATGCCGCATATTACGACACTACACCACGACTTACAACATATTGACGCCTTGATTCAGGCACGAATCGCGCCACATGCCAGCGAAATCGCCGCCGAAGCACTCAACAGCACTGCGGTGGCTTTGCATCGTCATGCCGTGGCCAGTGTAATTTTGGCCGTGGCCCAGATGGGCACCATCGACCCGCACCGCACCGCCCATGCCAGCGCCGCCCTCGAGCTCATTCGCGCCGGGTCGGCCATGCATCGCCGCCTCATCGACCCCAGCTTACGCAATGCGACGCCACACACGAGCACACCGTCGTTTGTGCATGGGCCCACCTTGATGCTCGGCGATTATTTTTATGCCCTCGCCGCCAACGAAATGGCCGAATCACCCCACCCCCGTATCATCGCAGACTATGCGACTTGTGTGATGCAGATTGCCGAAGCGTTCCTTACCAGCATACCATTAAGTGACCCCGCAGTATTTCACAATGCACTCATGCATATCGATGCCATCGAAGGTGCCTTGATGCAACGGGCCATCAATGCCGGGATTATTTGTGGTGCAGTCACCGCATTTATTGATGAAAACAATGCCGTCGCCTGCGAATTGGCGCGCTTGTATGCCACCACGCTCCATATCCACGAGGCCCAGACCGAACCCCTCCGCTCACTCCAGCGTGGCATTATCATATTGCCGTTGGCCCATGCCCTACAACATCACCGCATACAAACCATGCAACTGATTAGTAGCGGCGATCAAGCCACGCTCAGTGCCTTTTTGCAAGAATGCGGCGGCATCACTGCCACCGCAACCATTCACCAACAGGCGGTGGATGCACTTAATCAATTTGTGGCGACATTACCTGCTAGCACCGGCCGCGACATATTCCAATACCTCATTACTCAGGCAGCCGCTGTCTAAGTACCTGTCTGCCGGCGCAACACCACCCACGTCAGTGCCACACTGGCCCCACTGACCAGCCACGCCAGCCACCACACCTGCCACGGTGTACTCACGAGGCTACTCCAGAGCAATGCGAGCGCAAACAGCACCATGCGCTGTGCCAACGTCTGCCGTGGCCAGCCATACCACGCCCACCCTAGCCCCACCAATGCCCCCACATACCCCAACCATTGCGGATAACTCGTGAGCACACAAGCCCCCAGCCGGGCCGGGATGAGCGTGCCACACGCCCCAGCCAGCATTACACCCGCTACCACGGCCCACCCCGCCGTGCGCCAATCAGGTGCGGTGTGTAGTTCACTGGCGATAATCGCCACTATTACCAATACCAACACATCAACCTCACCTAGAGCTTGGGCTCCCGGCGTCGGCACCAACACCAACAGCAACCACGCCAGGAGCAGTGACATTGGGCGCACTCGTGGCCACCCCAACGCCGGCGCCGTTCGCAACACCAGCACCACAATTAGCAACGTCGGGTAGAGCACCAGCCGGCTCCAGGCATATATCACCACGCTGACACTACTCCACATCGACGACCTCCGCTGGTTGCCACAGCTGCCATACCGCCCACGCCAACACGCCACATACGAGCACTGGTCCCCATGGCATGCCCCCCACTGCTTGTTGGGCGGCGTTGCGCAACTGCCACGCCAACGGCGTCGCCCATACCTCACCCAACGCCAACAAGCTGGGTTGCAAACGCGCCACACTCGCCTGCACGGGCAAGGCCAACAATAGCACCAGCAAGACCCACTGTTGCCGCAGTACCTCGCCTTCGACACGCTGTAGCATCCGCAACAATGGCCACACCACCAGTGCCAGCCCCCACACATTGCCACTGGCCAGCAACGCCATGGCGATACCCCACCATGCCAGGAGCGTCACCAGCGCCTGCGCCGACATACGCAACACCCGCGCCCCTACCATCCACGGCAATATCACCAACCCGGCACCACTCGCCAGCCCGAGGCAGAGCAACGCCCCGCTCCACTGCAATTTGTCGTCGTTGTGGCGCCACCATGCCCACGCCCCACAGACCAGTGCGATACCCGCCAGTGCCACATCCCAGCCTGCTGGCCAGGCACTGGTCGCTGCCATTTGCAGGCAGGGAATCAGCCAGCGCACATCGTCGCGTTGCGCAGGTTGCCCCAGCGGCCACAACGCACACCCCAACGCCAACGCCCACTGGTAGTGGCTCGCAACCGGTAGCCACGGGGCGGCAATAGCCAGCCCGAGGAGCATGCGTTGCCACCAGACATGCTGACTCCCTAGTGGGGCAAGTGCCGCCCATGGAGTCGGTAAAGCCATCAGCAGTGTCGCCAGCTGATTACGCCGTGGGGATTGTTGCCCCACCCACAGCTGGATGGCGCCTAGCAATGCCGGTACTGCCAACACACCCCATTGGGGGATGATGGTACAGACCGCCAATCCACTTATCCCTAGCCACCGCCACCATATACGCATATAGCACAACTCAATAGTTACTCACTACTACCATCATAATCGATTCGGTGCCACACAAAAAACCTCGGGTGGCAATTGCCACCCGAGGTCATCACACCGTCGTAATTACGCGCCAACTGGTTCGTTTTGGGCTGCCATGGTGCGCAACACATAGTGCAAAATCCCGCCGTTGCGGTAATAGGTCAATTCCCCTTCGGAATTAATCCGTACCTTGGCCGTAAAGCGCGTCACCTTGCCGTCAAGCGTGGCTTCGACGGTGAGGTCTTGGCCGGGCTGGAGCGATTCGATGCCCTTGATGTCGAACGTTTCGCGGCCCGTCAACCCCAACGACTGCCACGATTCGCCATTCACAAAAGTCAACGGCAACACACCCATGCCAACCAAGTTGGAGCGATGGATGCGCTCGAAGCTTTCGGCAATCACGGCCCGCACCCCCAACAAAAACGTCCCTTTGGCGGCCCAGTCTCGTGATGAGCCGGTGCCGTATTCTTTGCCGGCCAACACCACCAGTGGCGTATTGGTCTGCTGATATTGCATGGCCGCATCATAAATCGAGGCTTGGGCGCCACTGGGGATATGTACGGTGTAGCCCCCTTCAACCCCGGCCACCATCGCATTTTTCAAACGAATATTGGCGAATGTCCCACGCATCATCACTTCGTGATTACCGCGGCGGGCGCCATACGAATTGAAGTCGACCGGTTGCACCCCGTTGGCAATCAAATATTGCCCAGCGGGGGAGCTTTTGGGGATGTCACCGGCCGGCGAGATGTGGTCGGTAGTGACACTGTCACCGAGCAACGCCAAGGCATTGGCGCCATGGATCGAACGCAACGCCGGCACTTCTTTGGTCATACCGGTGAAGTAGGGCGGATTTTGGATGTAGGTCGAGGTGTTGTTCCAGGTATACAACGCCCCTTGTGGCACGGGCAACTTGTTCCAGACTTCGTTGCTGGTAAAGACATTGCCGTATTGGGTGCGGAACAAATCGGCGTTGAGGGCGGCATGCAATGCAGCCTGAATCTCGGCTTCGGTTGGCCAAATGTCTGCCAAGTAGACCGGTTCGCCATCGCTCCCCAAGCCCAACGGCTCGTTGTTGACGTCGATATCGACCGTACCGGCAATCGCAAAGGCCACTACCAACGGCGGTGACGCCAAGTAATTGGCTTTGACGATGGGGTGGATGCGTCCTTCGAAGTTGCGGTTACCACTTAATACAGCACTCACCACCAAATCACCTTGCTTGGCGGCAGCGGTGACTTCGTCGGCCACCGGGCCCGAATTGCCGATACAGGTGGTACAACCGTAGCCAATCACATGGAAGCCCAGTTGATCGAGGTAGCGTTGCACATCGGCGTTGCGCAGATATTCCGTCACCACCCGTGACCCGGGTGCCAACGAGGTTTTGACATAGGGAGCCGTCGTCAAGCCCTTGGCGACCGCTTTTTTGGCGAGCAACCCTGCCGCCATCATCACCGACGGGTTCGACGTATTGGTGCACGACGTAATTGCCGCAATCACCGTCGACCCGTGCGTCATGCTGGTCGATTTGCCGTTGTTGGTAAATGCCACCCGGGCGTCGGCATAGCTGTCGCTCCGCGTGCCCTTGGTGACGGTGGCAGCAGCCACTGTTTTACCAAATACTTTTTGCATGGCATCGTTAAACGACTGCTTGAGCCCGGTCATCGCTACCCGGTCTTGAGGGCGACGGGGGCCGGCCATGCTGGGCTCGATGGTGCTCAAGTCGAGGTCGAGCAACGAATTAAAGGTGGGGATGGCGGCGCCATCCACTCGGAACATCCCTTGGGCCTTGGTGTAGGCTTCGACCAACGCCACGACGTCGTCGGGGCGGCCGGTACCACGCAGGTAATTCAAGGTTTCGGCGTCGACGGGGAAGAACCCACAGGTCGCGCCGTATTCGGG
>DBCF01000201.1 GCA_002292925.1 Roseiflexaceae bacterium UBA965
TGGTAAGTAGGGGCGATTAATTTATGGTGCATGCCATGAGATGCGCTTCGTTTCACGCGGAGGCACGGAGCCGCGGAGGCCCCAACATCGTGCACTGAACGAACTCACCACCACGCTACTTCACGTCGCACCCAGATATTTTTTTAATCAGCACACGCTACAGTCGCTGGATGGGCGTGGCGGTGGCGTATCCCCGCGTTCCTTTATCCTTCAAACTTCACGCTTCCGACGTCATTTACGGATATGGATATGCCGTCGCCGTCCGTGTCGCCGTGCGGGTACGACTTGCCGTCGCCGTCCGCGTCGCTGTGCGGGTATTGGTCTGCGTGCGCGTCCGTGATGCGGTGGGGGTACTTGTCTGCGTACGTGTATTGGTGGGGGTGCGGGTACTGGTGCGGGTGCGCGTGGCGGTACGGGTGCGGCTGGCTGTGGCAGTGGCAGTACTCGTCCGGGTCGCCGTCGCCGTGGCCGTCGCCGTGGCCGTCGGGGTTTGGGTGGCAAAGGCCTGCTGACAACTCCCCGCATGACTATCACTATTGCTGCCATCAGGGCAAATCGTGTTGGACCATGTGACGTTGCTGAGGATTGCACCGCTGAGGTCGATGCCCGCCAGATCCATATTACTTAGATTGGCGCCGGTCAGGTTGGCGCCCGGCCCGAGCAAATAGCCGTTGCGTAGGTACCACCCCGGCGGGAGTCCATTTGATGCGGTGGCGGCGAGGGTGTGTGCGGCAGTAGTTTGCATTTGTTGGGCCACACTGGCACTCAGCGAGCCGTTCCAGGTGATGGTTGGTAAGGTCACGCCATAGATTTTGGCATAAAAAACCAGCCCCGCCAGATAACTCCCCGCAAATGCCGGGTGCGAATTATCGCTGGCGTGCAGGCGAGTGGGATTGGGCGTGGTGGCATAATATTCCCAGGCATCGCCCACGGGCACGACGGTGGCGTGATTGGCTTGGGCGACCACGCCGTACCATTTGCGCAGGCGGGCCTGCATGTCGTGGGGACTAGCACCTTCGCTCCGTGGTTGGTTGTTGCTCCAGTAGTGAGGGTGGCGCGCCCAGGTTTCATAAAAGAAAATGCGGGCATTGGGGCTTTTGAGGCGGATGCGCCGGCAGAGCTCGGCGGCACTTTGGACCATATCAGTGCGGCTTTGGGCATTGATTTCGGCAAAGGCCGGCTCTTGGCTCTGGTTTTGCAGTACCACTACATCCCAGTTGCCGGCATTGATGGCGGCTTGGGTGGCGGCATAGCCCAAATGCCCTTTAAAGGTTTGGCCACCCGGGGTGACGGCAGTGATGACGGGCACTGGATTGCCGATATTTTTGACAATTGAGCCAAAAATAGCCGGTAAATTATTGACACCAGTATAACTGTTACCGATAAACAATACCCGTTTAATATTGGCTGGTGGGATTGCCAACGCTTGGGGTAAACCGGTAATCCCACCTGACATTACACCGGCCAAATTGGCGTTTTGCAAATCAGTATCAGCCAGATTAGCACCAGTCAAAACGGCACCACTCAGGTTGGCACCGCTGAGGTTGCGCCCATGTAAATCAGCGCCACTGAGGTTACACCCATGCAAATCGACCTGCATCCCGCGTGCCGTACAATCGACACCAGCGGCGTAGGAGGGGGTGATGGTGACAACAGTGATACAAATCAATAGCAAGAGCAGGGCACGCTGGTGCATGGGGATTCCTTTGGGTATAAATTACGTATGGTATAGACGTTGCTTCGTGGTGAGATTGTTCCCACTTGGGCGAGAATTGTGCACGTTACATAGCAAACACCCCTCAGCACTGATCGTGCTGAGGGGTGTTGCGTAATGAGCGGCTATGGGGTGGCGGTGCGGGTGGCGGTACGTGAGGCGTAAATTCCATAGACATCGGGACCTGCGACGGCGATACCGCCGTTGCGCAAGCCGACAATCGAATGGATATTGTCAGATGCAATCGCAACACCCTCGGTGATGTTTTTGGGGGTAAATGAGATGTAGAGCGGATTACCCCAGGCGATAATCGTACCATCGGCTTTGACAGCCAACGAACATTCGCGACCGGCGGTGACGCTGACTAAATTGACGGCTGTTGTGGGGATTGACAGTTGCCCCATCGTATTGGTACCCCAGCCAATGACTTGACCGGTGCGTAACAAGGCCAAACTATGGTTTTTGCCGGCGCTGACTTGGATGGCATTGGTAATACCTGGTGATACTGATGTTTGTCCAGCTGAATTATCACCCCATGAAACGACGGTGCCATCGTCTTTAACTGCCACGACATGGAAGTCGCCGCCATCGATTTGAGTGACACCGGTTAACGGTGGTGGGGCTAACTCACCTTTACTGTTTTTGCCCCAACCGATAATCGAACCGTCGCTTTCTTTGACGGCAAAGGCAAACCGACCACCGGCACCGATGGCTTTGACTCCCGTTTGGGCTGCCACTGGGATGTCTGTCTCGCCATTTAAGTTTTGGCCCCAGGCATAGACATTACCGTCGGTGCTCAACACATAGACAGATGCAATGGCTGCCGCCACATCTTTAAACAGCATGTTTTTGTAGGCCGAGGGGATGGTCGATTGCCGGATGCCGGGGTCGTTAATCCCCCACGATACTAATGTGCTGTTCTGCAAGATACCAATCACGTAGGCATTACCAACGGCGGCCTTCTTGAGGGTCAGCAATTGTGCTGTTGGCGTACTGGTGCGTGATTTGGTTGGTGTGTTGGTATTAGTGGCGGTACGCGTGCTCGTTGGCGTATTGGTGGCGGTACGCGTGTTGGTATAGGTTTGGGTATTGGTGGCGGTACGCGTGTTGGTAGCGGTGCTCGTACTGGTCTGTGTTCTGGTGTACGTGGCCGTGTTGGTATTGGTGGCCGTATTGGTCGCTGTGGCCGTGTTGGTATTGGTGGCCGTATTGCTGGCTGTATGGGTGGGGGTGGCGGTGGGGTCAAGGTTGGTGATGGTGTAGACGACACCGTCATCTTTGAACGACCCGTCACAGGTGGGGTCAGCAAACTTCCAGTTGGTGCTGGCACCTGCGTCGCCGTCGGGCAACAAGACGAAATGAGCCCATTCGCTGGCTTCGCTGACCTGATCATAGATGTAGTTGATGGGGATGATTAATCCACCGGCATTCAAGTCTGGGTTGACGCCACCGTCGTAATCGCCTTGAGGAATGGTAATCAACCACAGATTGCTGCCATTGACGTGGGTCACTGGCGCGGTGCCGTATTTGGTGCTGGGTGTGCCCAAGCTAAAGTCGCTGTCTGACGTGGCAGTGCCGGTCGCTTTGAACAGCGCAATCGTGGTGGCCGGGCCGACCCGTCCGTTGACGCGGATTTTGAGTGCCGCGGGTGCGCTGCCTTCGCTGGCCGATGTATCACGTGTGCTGCCCATGTCAATCAACGGACTCAGTCCGAGGGTAATTGAGTCGAGCACATTGCCGCCGGAAGGTCCTGCTGATTGTATGCCCACAAATCCCACATTAAATACCCCACTCCATCCGGAGTTTGGTAGGGTATGACTACCAGCGTATACACCCCACTTGTTGGGGGAAATTTGTGGTTCCAACGCCGTTGTGCCGTCATAGCTCGTTTGCGCTACTCCCGTCACTATCCCACCTGCTTGGGTGGTGGTGACGCGCAAAATCGAGCGTGAATAACTGTCGGCACTCACTGACCCTGCATCGAGACCAGTGGGGACGCCGAGGCGGAATTCTGCGATATCTATGCGGTTACCCACTGGACGATGGGCAAACTCAAAGTTGAATGTTTCGCCATTCGCCAAACAGAGTGACTGGTAGAGCATACCGGCATTGTAGGCGTTGAGTTCGGCATGATTGGCGCCGTCATTGGGGGTATAGCCGTGGAGACCCACCCCATGAATCTCGATGACCCGTGCGGTCGCACCGGTGTTTTGCCCATCACAGCGCACTTGGCCAGCTGGTTGAGTGGTCTTCCAACCAAAGACACCAGTTAATGGCGGTAACAAGTGATAAACGGAAGGGGGATTGGTGGCACACCCGGTGTATTCTTCAAACGAGGTATTGGCCATGCTCCGCACCCCGGCGATGCTGTTGTTGATCGTTGGGTTGTCGGTGGTGGGGATGATGCCTGGTACAAATGTACGTGATGCGGTGCGACTAGGTGTGGATGTCTTTGTAGGCGTCGATGTGACGGTGGCCGTCTTTGTGGGGGTGGCGGTGGGGTCAAGGTTGGTGATGGTGTAAACCACGCCGTCATCCTTGAATGAACCGTCACAGGTGGGGTCCGCAAACTTCCAGTTAGAGCTAGCACCTTCGTCACCTTCAGGCAACAAGACGAAATGGGCCCATTCGCTGACTTCGCTGACTTGATCGTAGGTCATATTGATGGGGATGCTAATCCCGCCGTTGTTGTTGGCCGGAATCACGCCACCATCATAGTCGCCGGGGGGTACGGTAATCAACCACAAAT
>DBCF01000247.1 GCA_002292925.1 Roseiflexaceae bacterium UBA965
GCCTATCTCAAAAACATGCGCTTCAAAGATGTCGGTGCGAGTGCCACCAATGCCCTCGCACTCGGGGTTGATGGACGAGTCTATGCCTGGGGCGAAAACATCTACGGTGAAACAAACGTCCCCATTGCCGCACAAAGCAATGTCACTGCAATAAATGGTGGGGGTTTTTTTGTCTTCGCACTCAAAGACGATGGAACAGTGGTTGGCTGGGGACGAAACGATTTTGGTCAACGGGATATCCCTGCCGGATTAACCAATGTCATTAAAATTGTCGCCGGCGACCGACATGTGCTGGCCCTCAAAGATAATGGTACCGTAGTGGCATGGGGTGACAACAGCAAAGGACAAGCTTCTGTACCACCAGGTCTGCGCAACGTCGTTGCGATTGATGCCGGTCAGGACCATTCTCTCGCACTCATCGATAACGGAACGGTTGTTGCATGGGGGAATAACGATAAAGGTGAAATAACCGTTCCGAAAGGGCTAACCAATGTGATTGATATCGCCGCTGGACGAGATTTTTCGGTCGTGCTCATTGGCAATGGTTCAATTGTTAGCTGGGGGAGTAAAGACTTCGACGTGCGGCAATTCCCCCACAATACGTCAGATGCAGTTGTTATCGGCGTCGGTAGCCTCAATACGGTTATTGGCTACCGCGACGGACGTATCATGGCATATGGAACAAGCAACCTCGGTGCTTTGGTTACACGCACACTAACAAGAACCTCCATGCCAACACTCACCGCATCAGAAACACTCATACCGACGAACTCGCTCACTCCGTCCAAAACCAAAACGATACAACCACCATCACCTTGACGCCATCGAGAACCCCCACCCGTATCCCCGCTAACATCTCGTATTCGACATCAATACATTACGCACTACAGTATGGACTGTAGTGCGTAATGTGCAAAATCACAACTGCGAATACAATAGCGCGATACCACATAACGGGAGCATTCCTATGAGCACACCATTCATCTTTAGAGGTCAATTACTGGCCGCGCTGCAAAGCCATGGGCTGGTGAAAAAACTTCGCAGCCGGTGAAGGCCATACCGATGTTGCCTTGGTTGGCGAGGAGCATTACGTCGAGTGCCATAGGCATGCCTCAATCCCGAGCAAACAATACAGTGTCATTGTACACAATTCACCACGAGCGCCCGCGCTACGCTGCGGGGATATTGGTGCCGTAGCGGCACTGGGGCGCAGATAGGGGAATGTATGTCTCTTATTCACGGTGCGCGGGAGTGTTTTTTGCAAATGAAAAATAACGCACACATCGGCATCAACATAGGTAAATACATTGACGCAAAGAACGCCCTCATGTATCATGGGAGGAACATTTTTGGCAGTGTACGTACACATCAGGGAGGCGGTTGTGACAATCGATTGGGATGACAAATTTGCTCGCGAAGGCTTGACGTTCGACGACGTACTCCTCATCCCGGCAGCATCCGACGTGTTGCCCTCGGCAACCAATGTCAGTACCTGGTTGACACGGGGGATTCGCATGAATATACCCCTAGTCAGTGCCGCCATGGATACCGTCACCGAGCACCGTTTGGCGATTGCGATGGCCCGCGAAGGGGGCATGGGTATCATCCACAAAAACTTGACCATTGCTGACCAAGTCGAAATGGCGCGCAAAGTCAAACGCTCCGAAAACGGCATGATTACCGACCCCATCACCATGCACCACGACCGCACCGTGGGTGATGCGCTTGACATGATGGCCGATTACCGCATTTCGGGCATCCCCATCACCACCTCCAATGGCGATTTGGTGGGGATTGTCACCAACCGCGATTTGCGCTTCGAAACCGACCGTACCCGCCCGATTAGCGAACTGATGACCGGCGAAGACTTGGTGACGGTGCCCGAAGGCACGACGCTCGAACAAGCCAAAGAATTGCTCCACAAACACCGCATCGAAAAGGTGTTGGTGGTGGACCACAACGGGCGCTTGTCGGGGATGATTACCGTCAAAGATATCATGAAGCAAATGGAATACCCTAATTCGTGCAAAGATGAGCAAGGGCGCTTGCGGGTAGGTGCGGCCATCGGCGTAGGTGGCGACTACATCCAGCGCGCCGAAGCCTTGGTCAAAGTAGGCGTCGATGTGCTGTGTATCGACACCGCACACGGGCATTCGGCGGGGGTGCTCAAAAGCATCGAAGCGGTGCGTAGTCACTTCCCTCACGTGCAATTAATCGCCGGCAACATCTCGACGGGTGAAGCGGCGCGGGCCTTGTGTGAACGGGGCGTCGATGCCATCAAGGTCGGTCAAGGCCCCGGTAGCATCTGTACGACGCGGGTAGTGAGTGGGGCGGGGATGCCCCAAATCACGGCGATTTCGGAATGTGTCAAGGTAGCAGATCGCTTTGGCATCCCGGTGATCGGCGATGGCGGCATCCGCTATAGTGGCGACATCGCCAAAGCAATTGCGGCCGGTGCACACACCGTGATGATGGGATCGATGTTTGCCGGTACCGAAGAAAGCCCAGGCGAGACGATTTTGTACGAAGGGCGTTCGTACAAAATGTACCGCGGCATGGGTTCAATTGATGCCATGCAACAAGGAGGTGGCGAGCGCTACTTCCAAAACACCCGCGAAGGGCGCAAGCTGGTGGCCGAAGGGATTGTGGGGCGGGTGCCGTTCAAGGGCGTCCTCGGCGATACCATTTACCAATTGGTGGGTGGGTTGCGGGCCGGGATGGGCTATGCCGGTGCCAAGGATATCGAGGAATTACGGGTCAAGTCACGCTTTATCCGCATTTCGATGGCCAGTTTGACCGAAAGCCACCCCCACGATATCACCATCACCAAAGAGGCTCCCAATTACGGGCAGCGGTAAGTTTCGTGAGTAACACACAGCATGGAAGATGACTTGGTCACCGCAATCATGCAGCAACTGCCGATGACCCAAGCAATTTATTTGTTTGGGTCGTTTGGCACGGCTTACCAACGCACTGACAGCGACATCGATATTGCGCTCTTGTTACCCCACGATAGTCAGACTCCCTGCGACCAATTCATTGCCCTCCAACACCACCTCGCGCTGATAGCTCAGCGGGATGTCGACTTGATTCAATTGCGCAGTGCCAATACGATTTTGCAATTTGAAATCATCGAACATGGGCGCCGCATCGCAGCCCCAGCCCGCTCCGAAAGTGATTTGTTTGAAGTGTTGGTTTGTGCGTTTTATCAAAAAATCCACCAAGAACGCGCCGAAATTATCACTGCTGGCCTGCAAAGTGGGAGGTTTTATGACCGTCGATGATGTACTTTTGCAAAAACGGATTAGTGTTGAGCGCTGTATTCAGCAAATCGAAAACTACATGGCCCGTCCAAGCTCATTGGCGTTTCACGAAGATTTTCTCCTTCAAGACGCTGTCATCCTAAATGTGCAACGGGCATGTGAATTATCGATCGATATGGCGAATCGTGTGATTCGCATGCGAAAATTAGGGGTACCCAAAGAAAGTCGCGAAAGCTTTGCAATTCTCTATACAGCCCAAATCATCCCGCAACCGATGTATCAATCGCTGGTGGCAATGGTGGGATTTCGCAATATTTTGGTGCATGAATATACCAAACTCAACGCTGCTATTTTGCAGGCCGTGATTACCACCCACGTCTATGTGCTGTTGGATTTCGCCACGCATATCATTACCCGTGCGCATCAGGCTGATGCGCACGGGTAATGTGGGGGGCATGGAATGACGTTGGGGCTACCAAATTCCGCCCCGTTGGGGCGGGGGTGATGATATATTTGCTCACACGGAGACGCGGAGATACACGTATAGCCCCAACGTCATTCCACGCCACGGGTGCCAGCACCCGGCATGGAATGACGTTGGGGCTATCAAATTCCGCTCCGTTGGGGCTAGCACACCACGCACGTAATCCCGACCAACATACGCAAGGGCGTTGCCCTGTGCTTTCAAATTCCGCCCCGTTGGGGCTACCAAATTCCGCCCCGTTGGGGCTACCAAATTCCGCCCCGTTGGGGCTATCAAATTTCGCCCCGTTGGGGCGGGGGTGATGGTATGGTGAAGTCGCAGCAGGCTGCGGCTCTACACCACTTCGACCGTATCAAACCCGGCTTCGTTGATAGCCGCAATGATGGCGGGTTGGGCCACGTTGTCGTGCCCAATGGTCACCATTTTGGTGGGGATGTCGACGGTGACGGTGGCGACACCGGCGATTTCTTTGACTTCGTTGGTGATGGCGCGCACGCAATGATCGCACGAAATATCTGGCACGTGGAATTGTGATGTGGTCATGAACGTCTCCTTTGGTAAAAAATTGCCTGTCCGTCAGATTTCACAGAACGGTAAATGCAGTATAGAATGATGCTATTAATGCGTCAATTATTGAATAGCAAGCAACGAGGAATAGATGACACATGCGGTAATTGGAGTCATCGGTGGTAGCGGGCTGTATAGCATGCCCGGGCTCAGTGATGTCGAAACAGTACGGCTCACCACACCCTTTGGCGAGCCCAGTGATGCCTACGTGATTGGGACGATTGCCGGCACGCGGGTGGCTTTCTTGCCACGCCACGGCGTGGGGCATCGTCTCAGCCCCAGTGAAGTACCGGCCCGTGCCAACATGTACGGCTTCCGGATGCTAGGAGTCAAATATGTGATTGCGGTCAGTGCGGTGGGTAGCCTACGTGACGATTATGCCCCGGGGCATATCGTCATCCCGACGCAACTCTATGACCGCACCAAAGGCATCCGCCCCAGTACGTTTTTTGGCGAAGGGGTGGTGGCGCATGTGGCGTTTGACAAACCATTTGATGCCGAATTATCCGACCGCCTCGCGGCTGCGGCCACTGCCGCCGGTGCGACCTTCCATCGCGGTGGGACGTATGTCTGCATGGAAGGGCCGCAGTTTTCGACGTTGGCCGAAAGTAACGAAAATCGCCGGCGGGGCTTTGACCTGATCGGCATGACGGCCATCCCCGAAGCCAAGCTGGCCCGCGAAGCCGAATTGGCCTATGCCATGCTGGCAATGGTCACCGATTATGATTGCTGGCACCCCGATCATGATGCCGTCACCGTCGAGACGGTGATTGCGACGATGCACGCCAATTCCAGCATGGCCCAAGAAATCATCCGCCAAGCCATTCCGCGCATCGCCAGCGGGTTCGACAGCCCGGCGCATCATGCCTTGGCAATGGCGATTATGACCAATCCCGACACAATCCCGACTGCACGTCGCGCTCAATTGGCGCTTTTACTCGACCCCTATATGAAGAAGTAACTCCAATGACACACGAACCCAAACCCGTCGCCATGTCCATCATGGCCCACCCTGACGATGCCGAATTCAGTAGCACCGGCACATTGCTCACCTGGATCAACGAAGGCTACGACGCCTACATCTGCGTCATCACTGACGCTTCGGCAGGTGGGTCTGATGATGCCACCGACCTGAGCCCTGCCGCCCGCCAAGTGACCGTGGATACCCGCAAAGCCGAACAGCAAGAGTCGGCACGGCGCTTGGGACTCAAAGGAGTCATCCACCTCGATTATCCCGATGGGCGGCTCTACCCCACCTTGCAACTGCGCAAAGATTTGGTGCGGGTGTTGCGCACCTACAAGCCGTCACGGGTGATTTGTCAATCACCCGAGCGCTTTTGGGGTACACCGTTGGGGATTGCCCGCTACCATCCCGACCATATCGCCGCCGGTGCAGCGACGTTGGCGGCGCTCTACCCGGCCTCGCAAAACCCGTGGGACTTCCCCGAACTGATGACCGAAGAAGGGTTGTTGCCCCACAAAGTCAAAGAGATTTTCATCGTAGGCACACCCCAACCCAACGTGGCCATCGATATTAGTGCGGTATTTGCCCAAAAGCTGAGTGCGCTCCATGCCCACGCCAGCCAAGTGGGTGCGGAGAACCCCGAGCTCGACAAACGCATGCATGACTGGGCCGTAGAACTGGGTGAGCGCTTCGATATGCCGATGGCTGAGATTTTTCACCGCACGGAGAACAA
>DBCF01000298.1 GCA_002292925.1 Roseiflexaceae bacterium UBA965
TTGACCGCCCACGAAGCAGGGGCTGCCTTTATCAAAATATTCCCGGCGCGCTCACTAGGCCCCGGCTATATTCGTGACATCCTTGCGCCCTTGCCGTTTTTGAAATTAATGCCTACTGGCGGGATTGGTGCCGATAATCTCAAACAATATCTCGACGCCGGTGCCATCGGCGTGGGGATTGGGGGGAGTCTGGTGCCAGCCAAGGCGGTCGACGCCGGCGATTGGCAGGTACTCACCGACGGTGCCAAGCAATGCGTAGCTGCCTTAGGAGGGAAGTAACCATGCCAGAAGTCATGACATTTGGGGAGTGCATGGGCGTGCTTTACCCACCCGATCCCGTTACCATCGACGATGCGGCGTTACTCAAATGGGACATAGGCGGTGCCGAAGCCAATTGTGCCATTGCCTTGGCCCGTTTGGGCGTGTCGGTGCGCTTTCATTCACGCGTCGGCAATGACCCCTTTGGCCGCAAAATAACGGCAGTGCTGGCGGGCGAGGGAGTCGACACCAGTGCCGTGCAGATTGACGCGACCCGCCCCACGGGCGTTTTTTTCCGTGAATGGTTGGCGGATGGTGCCCGGCGGGTCTTTTATTACCGCAGTGGGTCGGCGGCAGCCAACATGGGCCCCGAAGATTTGCGTGCCGAGCAGTTTGTGGGTATCAAGGCCTTGCATTTGACGGGGATTACGCCGGCCTTGAGTGAGCGGGCTGCCGCCACCTGTACGCGGGCGATTGAGCTGGCCAAAGCGGCAGGAGTGATGGTGACATTTGACCCCAACTTCCGACCGCGTTTGTGGAGCGCCGAGGCTGCCCGCATCGCTATGACGCCGCTCGCCGCTGCCAGCGATATTATTTTGATGGGGCACGAAGACGCGGCGGCTTTGTTTGGTGAAGGTGACGACGAGCATTATCTGACGTCGGCGCAGCAATTGGGCATCAAAACCATTGTGCTCAAGCGCGCCGAGCGGGGGGCGTTGGCCATCCACGACGGCGAGCGCTTCGAGGCGGCAGTGGTCAAAGCCGAGCGCGTCGTCGACCCGGTGGGGGCTGGCGACGGCTTTGACGGCGGCTTTATTGCAGCTCGCTTGCGGGGCAAATCAATCCCCGAAGCACTGCATATCGGTGCCATTGTGGGAGCAGGCTCGGTGGCGCATTTGGGCGACTATGCCGGCTACCCGAGCATGGATTTGTAAGGTGTGAGGCATGCCTCGCACGTGCGAGGCATGCCTCACACGTGCACCTAGCTTGCTGGCGTGCGGTGCGAGGCACCTTCAAAGGTGATGCCGATTGCAGCGGCTTGGGCAAAAATAAACTGTAGCCCTTGGTGCAATTGCTGCTCGTCGAGGTGTTCGATCATCAGGGTGGGGGCCGGATTCAGTTTTTCAATCTCAGTGAGATAGGTCGCGTAATCGAGCATGCCATCGCCGATAAACGTTTCGTTTATCTGGACGGTGGCATGTTTGGCAGGCATCGTGATATCTTTGGCGTGGCAGCTGACAATCCATGGTCCGAGTATGCTAAAGCACTGTTTGATATATTGGGCATTGTAATAAAACTGGCGTGGGCTAGCGATAATATTGACGGGGTCAAGGTGCACTGCAAACCCCGGGCGGTCGACGGCTTCAATCAGGCGCGCATAGATTTCGGGGCTATCGGGCAAGAGATACGACTCGGTTTCGATGACCAGTTTGGTGGTGGTGGGTTGGACGTGGTCAAGGATGGATTGGATGGCCGTGACCGTCTGATAAAAACTCTTTTCGGACATGTTGAGCGGATTGGCATTACCCCAATCGCCGGTTTCGACTGAGCCACCATGCATGACACAGCAGCGTACCCCCATCTCGTCGGCGTATTCAAGTCGGCGACAGATTTCGTCAATGTTTTTTTGGCGTAATACAGGATTGGTATCGAGGATGTTAATACAATAGGCACCAAATTCAGCCAGCACGATATCGGCCTCGGCAAATGCCTGCTTGTATGTGTTGCGTTGCGCTTTGTCTGCGATATACCTACAGTAGGCGGCCCCAAATCCCAGTTGTTGGTGCAAGGCCACTTCTGCGGCGATGGTAGTGAATGGTTGAAAAATTGGTCCACCGAGTCTCATTGGTCGACTCCTTCCCATGGCAAAATCATCACCTTGCCACATTCTTGCGACGCACAGGTTGCGAATGCTTGTTGGATTTCGTTGATGGGAAACACGTGGGTGATGAGTTGTTCCGCAACTGGCGAATCACGAATGACCTGCATCAATTTGTGTGCCCCGTTTAAATTGTAATGCCATTGCCCCATCAGACTAATCCCTTTGCGGATAAAGTCATTGCTGGCTTGGATGGCCAAATCGTTGCCACATTCGCCGACCAGCGAGACTTTGCCCCGCCGGCGCACCATGTCGATACACAACCGTTGCGCCACGACATTGCCCGATGTCTCGAGGCAGGCATCGACGCCGCGCATATCGGTATATGCCATGATTTTGGAGCGGATGTCGGGATCGTGTGGTGACAACACCAGGTCTGCGCCCAATTCGTGGGCTTTTTGTTGGCGGTAGGGTACTTGCTCAACCAGGATGGTGCGTGCCCCACGGAATTTGGCGTTGATGACACCGCCGAGCCCGACCGCACCGCCGCCGGTAATTAACACGGTGTCGGTAGCAGATACATTCATGTTTTCGAGGGCCCCAAAGGTGGGTCCCAAGCCACAGCAGGCTAGGGCGGCGCGGGTATAAGAGATGCCGTCGGGGATGGGGACGAGTAGCCAATCTTGCTTGAGCAGGTATTGCACATGGGTATCGCCACCATAGGCCACACCGGTAAATTCGGCCGGGTCATGCATATGTTGACAATGGATGTACTCGCCCGAGATACAGAGTGCGCATTTGCCACAGGGCGCACCGGCCATGACCACGACGCGGTCACCGACGTTGACTTTGCCTGGCTGGGCGACCATGACGACTTCGCCGGCGGCTTCATGCCCGTGGTATTCGCTACCATTGAGCCAATTTTTGTACTCGGTGCAGAGTGGGATGGCATGGACTTTGACCAACACCCAGTCTTGGATGGGGTGGGGGATGGGCACATCCAGTAGGGTGGTTTGCTTGACGCCGGTGATGGCGATACGCTTCATGGTGGGGGACTCCTTTGTGTGAGGCATGCCTCGCACTTACGAGGAATGCCTCGCTCCCTTTGTACGAGGCATGCCTCGCACTTACGTACGTGTGGGGGCATGCTCCTCTGTGCGAGGTATGCTCCTCTGTGCGAGGTATGCCTCGTACTTACGATGATCGAGCTGGTGGCTGATGGCAATGCTCCCACGCCTTGGGATTATTGCGGATGTAGCGGCGGGTGTTCCACAAATGCTGTGGGTTGCGGATAATTCGATCATGGAAGCTACGGTGCCAGAGCGGTTTGTAGGGGCAACGGGTACTGAGGT
This sequence comes from Roseiflexaceae bacterium UBA965, assembly GCA_002292925.1. GTDB lineage: Bacteria > Chloroflexota > Chloroflexia > Chloroflexales > Roseiflexaceae > UBA965. The sequence continues at coordinate 3,430 of DBCF01000298.1, forward strand.
TGATTTGACGCGCAACCGCTGATTTATACGACCCGACAATGGTCCCCAATGCGCCGGCAGCATTAGCTGCTGGGATGATTTTGCGGGTGGTAGGGGTGCGGCTGAATCGTGTCGCATCTGTGGGGATAATCTCTAATATACCATGCACATGACTGGGCATGATGACCCATGCATCGATGCGCACATGGGCGAAATGCTGGGGGATTGCTTGCCAACAGGTCGCGGCAATGTGCCCCAATTCATTGAGCTGCATGTGGCCATTTACCACCCTGCCAAACAAGCGCCGATGTCGATGCAGATTGATGGTGACAAAATACATCCCAGGTCGGCGATAATCAAACCCACGCTTGCGATTAAAGCGATTGACATACATGGCAATCTCCTTTCTATATCGCAAGCATGAACTATTACCATTACCAGCGCATTACCAATGACCCATAGCCCCGCCAAGAATCCTTGCGCTTGCGCATGGCCAAGATTCCCCGCGGCGCCTGCGCACGTGCGGAGGCATGCCTCGCACCGCAAGGATCCTTGCGCTTGCGCCGCTCGCCCCGCCAGGATCCTTGCGCTTGCGCCGCTCGCCCCGCCAAGATCCTTTTCGCTTGCGCATGGCCAAGATTCCCCGCGGCGCATGCGCACGTGCGGAGGCATGCCTCGCACCGCCAGGATCCTTGCGCTTGCGCCGCTCGCCCCGCCAGGATCCTCCGCGCCTGCGCGCCT
>DBCF01000200.1 GCA_002292925.1 Roseiflexaceae bacterium UBA965
TGGGACCAATTTGGATCAACGGCAGTTCACGCGTCTCACGAAGGAAGTGGCCGCGCTGGTGGCGGCTGGGCACGAATTAACCCCGGCGCTGTTGCGCCAGGTAGCCGACGCCGGTGATACGGCAGTGGCGGCGGTGCTCATGACGGCCTATCGCTATTTGGGTACAGGTGTGGCCAATGTGGTGTCGCTGTTTAGTCCCAATGCGGTGATTATTGGGGGCAGTGTGGCCAATCTCGGTGAGCCGTTGTTTGCAGCGGTACGTCGTGAGGTTGCCACTCGCTGCAAAGCGACACCCGTTGAGCGTATCGCCATCGTGCCCGCCGCTTTGGGTGGCGATGCGGGTGTGCTGGGGGCGGCTTGTTGGGCGGCGCATCGGAGTGGCCAACAGCAATTTGCCCCACTGACAAAGGAATAACTATGATTGACTACCAACCACGGAATCCTCGTGCGTATAACCCGGCCATTGCCTTGATTGGTTGTGGGGGGATTACCCAGCATCATTTGACCGCCTACAAAAACGCCGGCTACAACGTCGTGGCGCTATGTGATGTGGATGCGGCCCGGGCCGAAGCCCGCCGCCAAGAATTTTTCCCGGAAGCCCAAGTCTACACCGACGCTCAGGCGGTGTTGCGCCGCGACGACATCGAAGTGGTCGACATCGCCACCCATCCTGCCGACCGTGTACCGTTGCTCCATGCGGCGTTGGGTGCGCGCAAGCATGTGCTCAGCCAAAAACCGTTTGTGCTCGATTTGGACGAAGGCGAGCGCTTGGTGGAATTGGCCGCGCGCAACGGCGTCAAACTGGCTGTCAACCAAAACGGCCGCTGGGCGCCGCATGTGGCCTACATGCGTGGGCTGGTGGCGGCGGGGCAGCTCGGCGCGATTAGTAGCGTCGATATGTCGGTGCACTGGAATCACAACTGGGTGGTGGGGACGGTGTTTGATGGCATCGACGATTTGATTTTGTACGATTTCGCCATCCATTGGTTCGATATGGTGACTTGCTACTTGCCCAATCAAACCGCCGAGCGGGTCTATGCCCAGGTGCGGCATAGTTCTAGCCAAAAAGCCCGTCCGCCGTTGTTGGCGCATGTGGCAGTGGAATATGCCCACGCCCAAGTCAGCATGAGCTTCAACGCCGATACCCGCATGGGCAGTCACGACCGTACCCACATTGTGGGGGATGCGGGGGCGGTATTGAGTAGTGGCAGTGGCCTGCAATCACAACAGGTGACGGTGTATGGCGCAGAAGGAGAAACAACGCCCACCTTGATGGGTGCATGGTTCCCCGATGGCTTCCACGGCACGATGGGTGAATTGTTGTGTGCCATCGAAGAAAACCGCCAGCCATCCAATAGCGGCGCCAACAATCTGCAGAGCCTCGCCTTGTGTTTTGCCGCGATTGCCAGTAGTCGGGACGGCTTGGCGTATCGCCCAGGCGATGTGCGGCGCTTGCCATAATCGTGTGTGTAGTGATAAACGATAGATAGAGGAGCATGACAATGAAGACATGGAAGTTTGTAGGTGTGAACTTTGACCACATGCATATGGGTGACTTGCTCCGCAAGGTGTATGATCACTCCAATGCCGAAATCGCCGGTATCTGCGATGCCGATCCGGCCCGCATGCAAGCCGCCATCGCCAACTTCAATATCCCGGCCGACAAGGTCTTTACCGATGTCGATGCCTGTATGAAGGCCACCCAGCCCGATGTGGTCTTGCTGTGTGCCGGTACCGCGTTTCATGCCGACTATGTAGAAATGCTGGCACCGTACGGGGTGAATATTTTGGTGGAAAAACCATTCGCCGCCACCTTGGCCCAAGCCGACCGTATGATTGCCGCCATGGCTAAATCGGGCAAACAGATGATTGTCAACTGGCCGTTGGCGTGGTATCCACCGCACCTCACCGCCAAACGCCTCATCGACGAAGGGGTGATTGGCAAGGTCATGGAAGTGCACTACTACGACGGTAATCGCGGTCCGTTGCACCATGTGGCCGATAAACTCGAAGTATCGCCCGAAGAAGTGGCCCGCAAAAAAAATGAAGCGTGGTGGTACAAAAAAGAAGCCGGCGGTGGCTCGATGCTCGACTACCTCGGCTATGGGGTGACCTTGGGGACGTGGTATCACGGTGGCGACAAACCGCTGGAAGTCACCGCCGTGGTTGACGAACCGTTGGGGCTCGAAGTCGACGAACACAGCATTACCATAGCCCGCTATGCCAAAGGCTTGTCGAAATTCGAAACCCGTTGGGGCGCATTTACTGACCCGTGGACGCACCAACCACAACCCAAGTGTGGCTTTGTGATTGTCGGCACCGATGGCACGATTGCCTCGTACGACTATGAACAGACCATCCGCGTGCAAACCCGCGCCCAACCAGAAGGCTTTGTGATGCCGGTTGATACGTTTGGCTCACCGATGCAAGACCCCATCCAAAATTTTATCCACACGTTATCCACAGGTTCTCCCATCCATGGACCGTTGTCGGTCGAGATTTGTCGGATTGGTCAACAGATTGTCGAAACGGCAGCCTTGAGTGCCCAAACCAAACAAACTCAGAAATTAGTACAATAAAAAACGTATTGAGGCGCCATAAACGATATTCAGCGTTTATGGCGCCTCAGTGAAATCGATAGACACAGGGGAAATATATGACACATCTCGATCCGGCGGAGCGCTATTTGGACGCAGCGTTCCAGATTTTGCATGACATCAAGGCGACACAGCTACCTGCCATCCGTGCCGCGGCGCATATCTGTGCCGACGCCATTGCGGCGGGTGGATTGGCGCATCTATTTGGGACGGGGCATTCGCGGATTCCCGTCGAAGAAATTTATCCGCGCCACGGCAGCTTCCCCGGCTTCCACCCTATCATTGAACTTTCGCTAACCAATCACACCCAAGTCGTGGGCAATAACGGCCAACGCCAAGCCATGTTTCTCGAAAAACTAGAGGGATTTGGCGAGGTGATTTTGCGCAATTTTGTCTTTGGGGCAGACGATTGCATGCTGGTTTTTTCGAATAGTGGCGTCAACGGTGTCGTGATTGATGTGGCGCTTGGTGCCAAAGCCCGCGGTATGAAAGTAATTGCCGTGGTGTCGTTGGCACATTGTCTGGGCTCGCCCATCAAACACAGCTCGGGCAAACGCTTGACAGACATCGCCGATGTCACCATTGACAACTGTTCACCGTTGGGCGACGCCATGGTGACAGTGGATGGTTTGGCCGAGCCGGTGGGGCCGGGGTCGTCGGTGGGCTATGTGACGGTGGTCAACATGCTCAAATGTTTGGTGGCCGAAGAGTTGACTGCCCGTGGCCAACCACCCCTCGTGCTGACGAGTAGCACCTTGATTGGCAGTCAAGCCTCGGCCGAATTATTTGACCGCAGCTATGATGAATTTCGCGCACGGATTGCGCCCCTCTATGGCGCACAGCCCCGCACAGGAGAGTAACAATGAAGCAACAACCACTGCGTACCAGTGTGATCGGTAGCTACCCCTTCCCGGCGTGGCTAGAATACGCCGCTGAGCGTTTGGAAGATTTTGGGCGCGATGATATCGCCGAAATGCAACGCGATGCCGTGATTACCGCCGTATATGACCAAACCAATGCTGGCCTCGATGTGATTAGCGATGGCGAGCAGACCCGCCTCGATTTCAATTTGTCGTTTTATGGCTACATCAATGGCATCGCCCGTGAAGACGCTGGGGCGCGCCGCTACGGTCCCCCTGCTCACGACCAACGGGGCAAGCATGCGATTGTGGGGCCGATTGTGGCGCCCCGTGGCCTCGGTGTGGTCGAAGAATACAAGCGGTTGGTGGAATTGGCGCCGGCCGGCCCTACCCTCAAAGCCAGCGTGCCCGGACCATACACCTTGAGTGGGCGCTTGTCACCCAATGCCAATTACCCCGATCGTTATGCCATCGCCGAAGCCTTGTTGCCCATCGTCCAAGCCGAATTGGTGGCTTTGGTGGCGGCAGGGTGTCGTGAGCTGACCGTCGATGAGCCGTCGATGAGCTGTTATGCCTTCAAAGAAGACACCGCCCGCATGGTGGATTTGTTTAACCGCACGGTAGCACCGGTGGTGGGCAAAACTCGCTTGTCGACCCATTTGTGCTTTGGCAATTTCAAGGGGCGGGCAGTGGGTCCACGCCAATACGCCCCCATGTTCCCGGCCTTTTATGGTATGACCGTCGACGAAATGCACCTCGAAATGGCGAGTCGCGAATTTGCTGAACTCGAAGCCATCGAACAAGTAGCCCAACACTTCGATGTGGCGGTAGGGATTATCGATGTCAAAAGCTATTACATCGAAACACCGACAGATATCGCCCATCGCGTCCGGGCCTGCTTGCGCTATGCACCTGCTGACCGCTTGGTGTTTGCGCCAGACTGTGGCTTGAGTCAGACTGCTCGCTGGGCCGCCAAACGCAAATTAATCAACATGGTGGCAGGGGTCAAAATCGTCCGCCAAGAATTGGGGATTGGCTAGATTACTTGGGGGGATGGTGATTCACCATCCCCCTATTGTTTTTTTGAGTGAGTGAGGATGTCATGAATATTACGATGCTGGGAACTGGCCTCATTGGGCGTTTTTATACCCAGACCATCCAACGGGGGCGGAGCGCCGACAAAGTCACGACTGTTTATTCACGTACCCAAGCCAGTGCCGACCGCTTTGCTAAGGAATACGGAGCGACATTAGCCACCACCGATATGACAGCAGCCATCGTCGACCCGCGCACTGAGTTGGTGGTAGTGGGTTTGCCCAACCACCTGCACGAAGATGCCGTGTTGGCCGCCGCCAAGGCTGGCAAAGGGGTGCTCTGCACTAAGCCGTTGGGGCGCACCGCGGCCGAAGCGTATCGTATGCTCCAAGCGGTCGAGAAAGCCGGGGTGTTTGCCGGCTACCTCGAAGATCTGGTCTATACCCCCAAAACCCTCAAAGCCTTGCAGTCGGTGGCTGCCGGCGCGCTGGGCACTGTGCTATGGGCCCGCTCGCGTGAAACGCATCCGGGACCGCACAGCGATTGGTTTTTTGACAAACAATTGTCGGGTGGAGGTGCCATCATTGACATGGGCAGCCATTGTATCGAAATCGCCCGTAATTTCATCGGCAAAAATATCCGTCCGGTCGAGGTGATGTGTTGGGGTGACACCCAAGTCCACCCTATCGATGCCGAAGATCATGCGGTGGGGATGGTGCGTTACGAAAACGGCGCCATGGGGCAATTTGAATGTAGCTGGTCGTTCCGCGGCGGCATGGATTTGCGCGACGAAGTCAGTGGCACCGAGGGGACGATTTGGCTGAACCACTGGTTACGCACCGGCTTCGAAATGTTTACGGCCACCGGTCAAAACGGCTATGTAGCCGAAAAAGCCGAAGGGGACAAGGGCTGGTTGTTCCCCGTGGGTGACGAAGAAGCATCACTTGGTTACCCTACCATGTTTGATGACATGTTTGCCGCCTATGACGCCAAAAAAGCCCCCATGGAGACGTTTTATGATGGCTATGTAGTCAATGCCATCATGGATGCGGCCTATGCCTCGATGCAAACCAAGCGTTGGGAAGCGGTGCAGCTGGCGGATTGGCGTGGTGCTACCGATGTGCCCCATGTATCGGTGCGTCGTGACTTTGATGCCGATTATCATCTCATCAAAGAAGAATTGATGCCCGATGGTAGCACCAAAGTCATTGTGCGCCACAAACAAACGGGGGCGCTTGAGCAGCGGGTGCAGCGATGATTGTGCCACTGCAATCCGACGAACGATTTTTGGCAGATGTAACGGCGACTATGGCGCGCCGGCAGGGTGTGTCGTTGTGGTGGTTGGGGCAGAGTGGGGTGTTGGTGCATTATGACGGCGTCTGTATCGCCATTGACCCTTATTTGTCAGATTCGTTGACCCACAAATATGCCACCACCGCCAAACCTCACGTGCGGATGACGGCCCGGGTGGTTGACCCGGCGTTGTTGGCGATGGTCAGCGTGGTGACGTCGAGCCACAATCATACCGACCATCTCGATGCCGAGACGATTGGCCCGATGCGCCAGGCTAATCCTGCACTCGAGGTACTATGTAGTGCCGCCAATGTCGATTTTGCCCAGCAACGCCTCGGCATGATGCCGACGGGGCTGGTGCTGGGTACACCGTACACTCACGGTCCGTTTGTCATCCATGCGGTGCCGGCGGCCCATAATCAGCGGGAGCAAGACGATGCCGGTCACGAGCGCTATATCGGTATTGTGGTTGAAGTAGGTGGCGTGACCATCTATCATAGCGGTGATACCTTGCGCTATGCCGGTATGGCCGAATTACTGCGCCGCTGGGAGATTGACGTGGCGATGTTGCCGATTAATGGCAACGATCCTACCCGTGGGGTGGCTGGCAACCTTGATGGTGCCGAGGCGGCTCAGCTCGCCCACGATATCGGAGCACGATTGGTGGTACCATGCCACTACGACATGTTTGCCTTCAATACGGCGAGCCCGGCGGTGTTTGTGGATACGGCGCAGCAACTTGGGCAAGCATACCGGGTGCTACAGGCGGGTGAATGCCTCAATATGTGATGACAATGGTAATGCGAATTAAGGAAGCACCGCATGAATGATGGGGCAAGTACGTCAGTAGCGCGTGGTGGCTGGATGTTGATTGGGTTGACGAGTATCAATATTGTCATTCAATTGATTGTGGCAGGGATTGTCAAATACTCGACCCAAGTGGCGTGGACGACGTTATGGGTGATGGCACTCATTTATGCGGTGGTATTGTTGTTGAATGGGGTGCGGTTTGTCGTTTGGGGAGTGATTCATCAACGCTATCCATTGGGGATTGCCTATGCCTCATCTGCGTTGCTCTTCCCATGTATTGTGGCGTTGTCGGCGTACTATGGTGAGCCAGTGACCTGGCGTAATATTGCCGGTGTGGTGCTCGTGATGGTTGGCGTAATCGCCTTGGTCCGTGACGTAGAGTGATTTGGCAATCAACAAAGGACAAATCGATGGCGTGGTTGTTTTTATTGGGTAGTGTTTTTTTTGCCGTATTAGGGCAGTTATTTTATAAACGCTATGGCCAGACCAAGCGCTGGATTTGGTTGATTATAGGGTTGGGATTGTTTGGTTTGGCGGTACCGTGCACGATGATTGCCGCACGTAGTTTGGGTATTGGGACGGTTTATGTCGGTACTTCGTTGTCATATATTTTGGCGCCAATGTTGGGTTGGTGGTTTTTTGCAGAGCAAGTTAAATCGAGTCATTGGAAGTATTTTGGGTTAATTATGTTGGGTGTGATTGTGTACGCTTGGGTGTGAAGTATTTCATGCGATTTTGCATAGATTGATTTAGCGTAATCAGCAAAAAATAGTACATGATTCCCTCGTAAAATAAAATAGGTATCTGGGCAAAAAATTATGACTGTGAATGTGTCGGTTTGACATACTTCATATAGTCAACTGCTTGTGGTCCCACATTGAAAATT
>DBCF01000106.1:0-165 GCA_002292925.1 Roseiflexaceae bacterium UBA965
CCCCTCGCGATTTTGTATCCACCGAGTGGAGCGGTAGGGATCGATGCCATCGTTGCCGTCACGTTATTAGGGGTACTTGCCACCGGGATCGCGTTTATTTTGTTCTTTCAACTGGTGGTTGATGTGGGGCCAGTCGTATCACTCACGGTGACGTTTTTGGTGCCG
>DBCF01000106.1:335-4110 GCA_002292925.1 Roseiflexaceae bacterium UBA965
CCCCGCCTCACGTAGCCACCACTGGCACTTCACGACGGGCGCTTAGTTTTTTTCACATAATGAGGGAATCACACTCCGTGCCACCTCGATGTCTGCGGGTGTGACATAGGCGTGTACCGACACGCGGATGCGGCGTAGGTCGTGGTCACCCCAAATCAGCAGATTGTGAGCAGCGGCCTGTTTGACAATCGCTGCGGCTTGCTCGGTGCCGACACAGATATTTCCGGCACGGTGGCGGGCATCTGCAGGCGTCAAAAGCTGGGCGCCGGCAGCCACAAACGATTCACGGAGCAGCCCACCAAAGTGGAGTGCATGGGATTCGATGACATCAATGGGGATGCGGGTGTGGTAGCGCAAGGCGCTTTCGAGGATGTAGACATCGACGAAATTGGGATTGCCTACTTCGGCCCGGGCGGCGTCGGCATGCATGGTATAGTCGTGGGGCGTCGCACCTGGCTTGGCTGAACGCCAGCCCACCAAGGGGTGGAACTCTTGCACGAGGCGGCGATTCCAGACCAAAATCCCCAGATGCGAGCCGAGTAACCATTTGTAGCCACTACACACCAAAAAGTCGATGTTGCTGGCATCGACGGCCACAATCCCCAACGAATGGGTGGCATCGACCATGAGTTGGGCACCAACTCGGTGGGCCGCCGCGGCGATGGGCGCCAAATCAATCCGCCGACCAGTGCGGGTGCTGACGTGGCTGACATACACCAAGCGCGTGCGCGGCGTAATCGCCGCCACAATGGCGTCTACTTCGTTGTCGGGGTTGGGATCATAGGCGGGCATCACGGCAGTCACGCCATAGCGGGCCAGCCACGTAAACAGATAACGACCGCTGGGGTATTCGTCATCGACAGTGACCACCTCGTCACCGCTCTGCCAGTCATACGCAGAAACCACTTGGATCATGCCGGCAGAGCTACTGCCCACCAAGGCCACGTCGGCAGCGTCGACATGTAGCATTTGGGCCAGCATGGTGCAGACCCGTGTGCGGGCCTCAAAAAATCGCTCGCGGCCCGGCATACCCCCCGCCTTGTCGGCAGCGAATTGGGCTACTGCAGATAAATGGTGTTTGAGAAACGGGGTTTCGCCACCAGCGGCTAGATGGTGCACACCTTCGAGGCCGATAAAGTCATCTTTGGGGAAGTACATGAAATGCCCCTTTCAACTTAAACCTGAGCCGCCCGCATCGCCAATACCAAAGCACCTAACATACCGGCGCGGTTTCCCAGCGCCGGCGGTACGATATAGTCATCGATGTGGGCGGTAATCGCGTCGACATTGATATAGCCGTTGAGGCGGGCGAGGACTTTGGTACGAATCATGGGGAACAGGTGGGATTGATCCATGACGCCACCACCCAACACAATCCGTTGGGGCGACACCATCAAAATGGTATTCATGACCGCTTGGGCGATGTAGTCGGCTTCATATTCCCAAGCGATATGGTCGGGGGGAAGTTGGTCGGCTTTGACACCCCAACGTTTTTCGATGGCGGGACCAGCAGCGAGGCCTTCGAGACAATCGACATGGAAGGAACAATTGCCGGCAAAGGCATCACTATCAATCCGTGACAAACGTTGATGTCCCGCTTCGGGGTGCATCATACAGGGCAAGGGAGCGCCATTGACGATGATACCTGCACCAATCCCCGTGCCAATCGTGTAATAAACGAGATGCTGCAAGCCCACCCCAGCGCCCCACTGCAACTCACCCAGCGCCGCCGTAGTGACATCCAAATCGAAGCCCACCGGAATACCCAAGGCGGCTTGGATCGGCGCAACTACCGGCGCATTGCTCCAATACGGCTTGGTGGTGGGCGCCACACAGCCATAATTAGGCGACGACTTATCGAGCACGATGGGACCAAATGAGCCAATCCCGATGGCGGTCAGGGGCGTTTGGGCATGATGCTGTTGCAAAAATGCGATGATTTGCGGGATGTTTTCAGCAGGCGTGGTGGTGGGGAAGCGCACTTCGTGGCGCACATCGTCGGGACCAGCCACAATCGCACACACCATCTTGGTACCACCGGTTTCGACCACTCCGTATAAACTCATGTGCGTACTCCTATTAATTGTTATGTCTACAAAAAAATACTACGGCGAGAAATTTAATGGGAAAGCATACCGTTTGCCAGCAATTCGGCATAGCTGCCACGGGCCGCGATTTCGCCGTTTTTGAGGACGATGACTTCGTTGGCCATGCTCATCACTTGGGGACGGTGGGTGACGATAAGGCAGGCCACTTCCGTTCGGATGGCAATAAAGCGTTCCCAGAGCTTCTTTTCGGTCATAATATCAAGTGCACTCGATACATCGTCGATCAGCCACACTTGGGGACGTTCATAGAGCATGCGGGCAAAGGCGGCTCGTTGGATCTGGCCACCCGACAAGCGTACGCCCCGCGACCCCACCATGGTAGAGACGCCATGCTCGAATTGGGCTATGTCGTATTCAAAAACGGCGCCATGAATTGCTTCATCCATGGAGCTATCGGCGACGTCGCGTCCTTGGGTAATGTTTTCGACGATCGAGTCCGAAAAGAGTCGGGGTACTTGACTGGTATAGGCTACCGCCGGGGGGAGCAATTGCAAATCGGGATGGGTGATTTTTTCACCATTCCAGATGGTTTCTCCTTCGACCCGGGGTAACATACCGAGTACGGCGCGCAACAAGGTCGTTTTGCCGGCACCCACGGCGCCCGTGACCACCACGAGACGCCCTGGAGCAAGGTCAAGATCGACTCCGCGAATACCATAGCTGCCATTGGCCCACTGCACGGCCAAATTACGCACCTGCATTTGGGCGAGACGTGGTAATGGCATTTGGGTGGGGATGGTGCTATCGTGGAACAAGCGTTCGGCGGGCAGGTCGTGACCGATGGTTTCGAGGCGTTGGATCGAGACACGCAACTGTTGTTGGCGCCCAATAAAAATCCCCAGCTCACCTAATAATTCACTAATCGCACCCAAACTATAGACAAAATACGAAACGTCGCCAGCCCGAAACTCACCGGACATGGCTTGTTCGTGCACCATAAACATCATGATGGCGGTACCGAGTGATACGGCGTTGCGGAACATGGCGTCGAGCAAGCCATCAAACAACACTTCGCGCAGGGTGGCTTTTTCGCGGATGTGATTGAGTTCATCAAAATGTCGCAGGACGTGTTGCTCGGCGCCGGCCACTTGCACAGCTTGGATGGCGCCAAAGGTTTCGGCGATAAAGCCGACAACCCGCCCCGTGGCCCGCCGGCGCTCTTGGCGATAGATGTAGATGCGATTATAGGCAAAGCGCGCACCGACCACAATTAAGATTAGCGGCGCCGCAATGGTAATAGTGGCTGACGGTGAAATCTGGTACATCACATAAAACGACACCGCGGCAAAACAGCCGAGGGCGATGATGTCATTGAGTTGCAATACCACGTGGGGCATTTCGCCGATATCATCACGAAAGCGCGAGACGATTTCACCTGGTGAACCTTTGAGGGCAGCTACGGCAGGTTGCTGAAAGATGCGGGCGAGCAATGAGCGACGCATGACGTTTTCGGAGCGCACGCGAGTTTGGGGGTTGGTATAGGCCATGGCAAACAACAGCATCACCCGCATCACGGTGATGCCGAGCAGTGCAGCCAACATCAGCCACGGGATTGACATTTGTTGTTGCGATTGCAGGTCATTCAATACTTGGCGATTAATCAGCCCAGGCAAAAGCTCGATCAACAAAAGCACCACAATCACGCTTAAGTTCGAGACATACCACCA
>DBCF01000063.1 GCA_002292925.1 Roseiflexaceae bacterium UBA965
ATCTCCCACGGCTTGCCATAGGATTGCCACACGATGGGGTGTGGCACTCAGTTGGAGATTCCCCGATTCAAGTAGTGGCTGTTTGATGGTATAGTAGTAGCACATTTAAAAATAACCTTGGGGTATATGTGTATGCGTTGGTTCCGTTGGGTAAGTGCCATCTGTATGTGTGTGGTGATGATGACGAGTAGCACGGTGGCTACTGGTCAGGTCAGTGCGCCGCAGATTGTGGGTGGCTTCGAAACTGGCGAGCACGAATACCCGTGGCAGGCCTTGGTATATCCGGCCTATGGCAATCCGCGCGTCTATTGTGGTGGTTCGCTGATTAGTGCCACATGGGTATTGACGGCGGCCCATTGTGCGCATGGGTATAATGCGTCTGGGTTAAAGGTGGATTTGGGAACACATCTGGTGTATGGCACAAATCCTGCCCGCCAATCGTTTACTCTCAAACGGGTGCTAGTGCATCCCAATTATAATTCCACCACCGAAGACTATGATCTTGCGTTACTTGAGCTCAATACACCGGTGACATTTGCGGGCAATTGTGGTAACTATTTGCCCCTCGCTGATTTGCATGCGGCCAATTGTGCAATTGCCCCCATCCGCTTGGCTGGTGCGAGTGATAGTGCGTTGTATGCACCGAACAATGTCAATGATGCCCGTTGTCCGATTACATCGATGAGCGATCAATGCCCGTGGCCGATTGTGAGTGGCTGGGGTTCGATTAGTTCGAGTGGCCCAACCTCGAATTATTTGCGCAAAGTCGCCGTTCCCATCATTTCAAATGTGACCTGTAATAGTAATTATGGTTATGGTTCGGTAACCGATCAAATGCTGTGTGCGGGTCGACCGCAAGGAGGCATTGACTCGTGTCAAGGTGACAGTGGCGGTCCGATTTTTATCAATGATGCCGGACTGCCCAAACTCATCGGGGTGGTGAGTTGGGGTGAGGGTTGTGCGTGGGCGAACTACCCGGGCGTCTACTCGCACGTGGCAAATATGCGGGACTGGATTGATTCATATATGACACAGGTGATTCAGCCGACGCTGACCCCCTCGCAGACACTCACGCCGACGCAGACGTTCACACGGACAAATACTCGGACTGCTACATATACACGCACACTGACGGCCACCCGTACCCTGACCATCTCGCGTACCCCCACAATCACCTTGACTGCTTCGCGTACCATTACGCCGACGATTACCCTGACACCGTCGATTACGCCAAGCGCGACGATTTCGCGGACGCCGACGACGACATTTACGCCATCGTTGACCCGTACCAACACCAAAACGCGTACCAATTCCAGAACGCGTACCAATTCCAGAACGCGTACCAATTCCCGCACCATCACGTTAACCCCCACCAGCACTCCCAAGCCCGAATGGATGCTCCATGTGGGTAATGGTGATTTTGAATTGGGGCATACGAGTTGGGGTGAATCGCTGGTAGATTTTACTAATCAATATGATGGACTCGTCACCAACGACCCAACCATCAAATCGCGCTCAGGGAGCTATTATGCCTGGTTTGGTGGTGCTGATTCGATTGGTGATGGTGTATATGCAACCTCGCTTATTTCACAGACCGTAGTCGTACCCGCCACTGCACCCTATCTGCGCGTCTATTATCTGACTGTATCCAAAGACATCTGTGTCAAAAATGGCAATAGTTACTACGACTATGCCCAAGTGCTAGTCAACGATGTGCTACTAACCACTATTGAGTTATGTGAAAAAAAGCCGGTTAGCCGATGGACGCCGTTGACATTTAATTTGAGCAACTACAAAAACCAAACTGTCGCAATTACCATCAAAACCACGCATGACAATTCATTGATTAGTAGTTTTTGGGTTGATGATGTGGGATTTGTCCCTGCAGCAAACTATGTGCTGAGTTATTACGGCAAATCCAATACCCAAGTGCAAACATTTGCGGTCAATCTCCCCAATCGCCCCACCGTCACGCCCTAATTTAGCCATAGGTCTGTGCGACAGCCCGAAAGGGAGCAATCAGTGTCATGGCATCAGCATCGACAGCGCTGCTGTCTTCGTAGCACCACCACGCCGACAGCACCATCTGGGCAAAATTCCAGAGGGCTATGCGTTGGGCTGGCACCGTCAGGATCTCGCTCATAATAGCAATCCGGCGCTGGGTGAGTGTGACTACATCGTGATTATGGTGCAACACATCATGAGGATTCCGCAAAAACGCCCCACACTCAAAGGCCGGATCGGCACATACCACCCCATGCGGATCAATGATGACCCATTCATGACCGTGTTGGATGATGTTGTCGTGGTGCAAATCGCCATGCAGGGCGTAGGTGGAGGTGCCGTTGCCGAGCTCGTGAAAAATCTGCTGGGCCCACGTGACATCTGCCGCGTTAAATGGGCCACAATCGGGGCCGAGTATGGTCTGAAGTTTGGTGAATCCCTGGGCCCAATCGTTGCTATGCGGCATGGTATGCGCAACTAGGGCGGGAGTAATGCTCTGGTGCATCAGCTGAGCCGCAATGGTGGTGGCGGTGTCGTCGTCACTCACCCCCGCATGCAAGGTCGTGCCGGGCGCTATATAGGCCAAGAGCATGGCATAGCGCTCTTCGTCGGCGGCAAGTAGTGATACTGCTCCCCGCCCGGCATAATGGCGGAGCATTTGGAGTTC
>DBCF01000237.1:0-4683 GCA_002292925.1 Roseiflexaceae bacterium UBA965
GTTGCAATCATACCAAGTGACCTTACATCCCGAGGCGCGTGTACACGTCACGCAGCGCTTGGCGGCGATTGTGTCGCGTGGTTCGTTTGGCAATGGCCGCTTTGTGCGCTCGCTGTGGGAACTCTCATTCACTAATATGGCCCACCGCGATTACGCCGATGAGCGCTTCGATGCGCACGAATTGCGTGAGCTCCAGGTGGCCGATGTGGATGCGGCCTTTGACCAATTAACCAGATCATTGCCCCCTGAACGCAAACGGATTGGATTTTGAGTTGTGGGAAAGACGATAGGCGATACTGTGGTTACTTCGCAGGTGACCACGGTGGTTTTTGGTAGATTATTAGTCATCTCAATATGATATTAATCGTTAGTGAGCAATACCTACGCCAAAATCCCATCCCTAGCGTCATTCCATGCCGGTTGCGCTGGCAACCGCAGCGTGGAATCTCCCGAGGCTTGCCATAGGATACGCACACGACGGGGTGTGTTCGCTCGATAGGAAATTCCACGACTGTGGTCACGGAATGACGGGGAAAGGGGGAACGACTCCGCACCCGTTGCCTACCCTGTGCAACATACGCAAGCGCAAAATAACAACCGTGGTTACTGTTGCACTAAAACACACGGGTGATATTAAAATTACTTCCGCAAAAATTGCACAACGAATTAAAATCGCAGATTGATCGAATAATTACCCCATTTGGGCTTATCAATGCACCACCGAACAATCAACGAGCGGCGTAGATTGGCGTAGGTATTGAGTGAGAGAAATTATTTGATAATTGACACATGGGTATATATAGATTGGATTAATACAATATTTGAGCTTCGCACTGCAAAAATTTAACAATTTATTCAACATTGCCCCATTTATTCTCAGTACAATGAAAACACCTAATGTGATTCGTTTGATTGTATTGGAGAAGTGATGATGCCACATATGCGTTGGATGGTATTTGTATGCCTGATGGGATTGCTAGTGAATTGTACCCCACCACCCCCGTCCGCCGATATGCGGGGGGCGAGTGCGACGGTCGTACCTACGCCGGCGGCTTCGAACCAAAACCCTGCTGCAACGCCCGCAGCCGATGCGACCACTACAGCACCACAAGCCTTACCGCTCGGCGATGGCAAATTTTCGCAAACTAGCCAACAAGGGTATATTTATGCCTGTAGCACCCGCATCAGTAATGAAGGTGCCTTTGCCTCTGGTGCCTGGCTCGATGAAACCAACAAGGTGTGGTACCCCGATCTCAAACCCAGTGTCGATGGCCAAGTCTGGTGGGATGCCGCCAGCGTGACGATTGACGTCGCCGGTGCAACCCGCACGATTAGCTCCAATGCCTTGCCCAAAAACCACCCTACCGGGATTTTTCCGGTGCAAAACAGCGATGATGCCTATCAATACGACCGCAACCCCAACACGATAAGTGCCCAACAGATTTTGTATCAATTGCCACAAATGCCACAGCTTAGTAATGCCGTGAGTTGTTTGCCCCCTGGGATTATCGGGGTTGCGCTAACAGGTGTGCCGTTTTATAACGGGTTCGATGAAGGTGGCCGCGATGCGGTGGCCCACGAAATCCAAGACGATTGTGATGGCCATCCCCAACAACAAGGTCAATATCACTACCATAGTGTGAGTGCCTGTGTCGACACCAAACCAGATGACGCTGGGCACCCGGCCTTGATTGGCTACGCCCTCGACGGCTTTGGCATCTATGCAGCCAATACCGGCACGGGGACGCTCACCACTGCCGATCTCGACGAGTGCCATGGTACCGTAAGTGAAGTGGTGTGGGATGGGGCTGTGGTCAACATGTATCATTATGTGGCCACCGCCGACTTCCCCTATACCATGGGCTGCTTCCGCGGCACCCCGGTCCAATCCAATGCCACCATGCCGGCAGACGGAGCTGGTGGTCCACCAGCCGGTGGTCCCCCCGCCCCAGGCGGTCCGCCGCCTCGCCGCCCGTAGTGTGGGATGTCAGAAACGACCGAGCTCCGGTGCTCGGTCGTTTTTTTGCGTGATAGCGAGTCGGCATGAAGCGTATAATGACACCACGTTGTTTATCTGCAAAGAGGATGCCATGCCAATCACGCCCCCCACCGCCTTCCCTGCCCCTGGGATATATGCCGTCGAGCAACGCATATCGCTGATTGCGCCAGCCAATACGGTCATTCATTACACTATTGATGGCACTCCTCCCACCACCGCTAGCCCGGTGTGTGGCCGTAGCGAGGTGATTTTTTTGCCGGCCCTCAACGACGGCAATATCGGCTTGCATACCACCACCACGATTAGCGCGATTGCCGTGCGTGACGGTCAAACCAGTGCTGTGGCGCGATTTGGGTATACCATTGCCCGCCGAGACCAAGATAGTTATGTGGTGCACGAATTGATGCCGGGCTTTTTTGTGATCCGCGATTACGACAACGTCAACATGTACTTCATCAAAGGCAGCACCCGTAGCCTGCTCATCGACGCCGGCATGGGCACGGGCAATCTGCGCACCGTCATTGAGCCCTTGCGCGGTGATGTGCCGATGGATGTCTTTATCACCCACGGCCACGGCGATCATGTCACCGCTATGGGTCAATTCGAAGATACCTACGACGTCTATATGAGCCACATCGATATGCCCATGGTGCAGTCGAGCAAAGCCCGCGGTAGCCTGACCGCTGATCTCAGTGCGATTCTCGATTTGCAAGAGGGCATGGTGTTTGACCTCGGTACGTATCGCTTCACCGTCTATGCCTTGCCCGGGCATTCGGCCGGCAGCATGATGCTCTTTGATGAAGCCAAAGGCTTGCTGATTGCCGGTGACGCCATCGGCAGCAACAAAGCGGGCACAGGAGATGCCTTGTGGATGCAATACCCCAGCATGTGGCCGATTGACCACTATTTGTCGGCCTTGCAGGTGTTTCGTGCCAAAGTCGCTGGGCGCGTCAAATTGACGTTTGGTGGGCATAACGATTGGCCGATTTTGGGCGAAGCCTACATGGACAACCTCGAGGCTGCCGCCCAACGCCTGATCGATGTCGGCCCCGATTCGTTGCTGCCGTCATTGCGTCCTGCAGGGGTTTGGATGGCGATGGCCGGCGATCGATTGACTGACCCCAATTGGGCCTCAATCAATGTCACCAAAGAGGCCTGCCTGAGCCAACCCTACACCCAAATTGCCAGTTTGAGCAACATCGTGGTACAGGGTGGTGTGCTGACCCAGCCCTTTGGACCGCTCCAAACGCGCTATACGGTGCTCCGTGCTCACGGCACCGCGCTGACGTTGACGCCGGTAACCACGTCACGCCAGATTTGTCAGCTGACCATCAATGGTCAGGTGGTGCAACCACGGGTGCCCTTTGCGGTTGGCAATGTGGATGTGGTGTACATCGTCGTGACGGCTGCCGATGGTGTGAGCACCGCTGAGTACGTCATTACTGTAAAAACGGTCTAATGCCCACTACGCAGGGTGTGAGTGTTTTTTGTGACACTCATGCCCTGTTTTTTTGTGGAAAAACTATACCCCGCATCTGCGTACATACCAACTTTTGACGTATTGGGTCAAGGGGATATACAGCAGCATCATGCTAAATAACGCCAACCAATAGCTTGCTACCACCAAAATCGCAGATGATGACAGGGTCAGCTGCCAACTAGCCATACTTTGCAAAAAGTGAATTTTGTTGGTATAGCATTAGACCGATAGTATGATATGTAAAAAGTCCACAAATGTGGATATAAAATACTATATTATATACAATAACGTAATAATTACGTAATTATATACGAAATGGAGGCAAGGCTGGTTCATTGTATAGATAAAACTACGTATTAAAAAGGAGGATGCGTATGTCATTGACTGCAGGGTTACTAATTATTGGTTTTGTGATATGGTTTTTTATTCCTAGTCGAGATTATGTGGCGTATCAAGAACGCAAACGGCAACAGCAATTGTATGAATTGCAAAAACGCATCCAACGCGAGCGTGATGCGGCTAATGATGATATTAGTGATGCGGATTAATAAGAATGTAAGGGGATGCGCTTAATGGAAAATTTTATGCTATATGCCATTATAGGATCGGTTGTGAAGCTTATATTAGCGATTATTGCAGCCAATCGAGGCTGGTCGTATTTGGCAATCATTAGTTGGATCGGTTGGGAGATATTTAGTTTCTTATATGCGATAAACGGTCCCTCATTAACAGCGCTTAGTACGCTTGTCATATTAGGGTATGTGCACTGGGGCTGGACGATTTTTATGGCGTTGGTGCCACTCAAAAAATAGCATTTGCCCTCAATTCGCCGTCAGAGTCATAACGTGTGCCATGTAGGGCGTGTTAGTCATGCTGGTAGGCTTGTCGATACCATACACGCGGTACCCCTTTTAAATCCAAGATGGTAATCAAGTGTTTGCCATTATAACAGGCGTCGACTTGGTGCACGTATTTGTACCAAGTCGACATCATGATTGTTGTGCTGGGGAGCCTATTTCAAATAAAACTCTGCCACTTTGAGGGCGATACGCGGATTATCGGGGTACTCGTAATCACGATTGAGTAACACGATGACCGAAAAATGGCGCTGGGGGAAGCGCACATAATCGTTGTTGAAGCCCAACCACGCCCCTGAATGCGCCACGTAGGTTTCTTTTTTCCACTTTTCAAATTCAAGGCCAAA
>DBCF01000237.1:4757-10113 GCA_002292925.1 Roseiflexaceae bacterium UBA965
GTGAAACGAGGGTGTCGCCATAGAGCGCTTCGTCGTACAACGCCATGTCACCGATGGTGGAATAAATTGACCCCGAACCGTAGATGTTGTCGAGGGGGTCATTGGGGTAGGCTTCGGGTGCGTCGCTACTACCGGTATAGCTGATGGTGACCATTGAATTGGCACGGCGTTTTTTGTTGGGCAGCGAAAAGGTGTCTTTCATACCAAGTGGGTCGAAAATATTACTCTTTACGAAATCGGGGAATGACTCGCCAGACACGCGTTCAATCAAAACGGCCAGCATATCATAGCCGGCGTTGCTGTAATAAAACGCCTCGCCTGGTGCCGATAGAAGTTTGCGTTTTTTGCTGAGCACGTCAATCATGTCTTCATTGGTTGGATTGTCGGAGCGCTTCATCAGGGATTCGGTGATACCATCGCCGTAATCGGGCAGCCCTGACGTGTGGTGCATCACGGTGCGAATGGTAAATTCATCGCCAAACTGTGAAATCTCAGGGATGTATTTGCTGATGGGGTCGTCGTATTCAAGTTTGCCTTGCTCGGCCAGTATCATGATGGACATCGCCGTCATTTGTTTGCCCATCGACGCCAAGTGCATGATGTGATCGACGGTGAGCGGCGTTTTCTTTTTGAGATTGGCGAGGCCGTAGGCTGCTTGGTGGATGATTTGGCCGTCTTGGAGCACCAACACCATCCCACCCGGAGTTTTTTCATTGATAAACTCACCAAAAAACGCATCGACTTCGTCATTGATTGCCTGATAATCAGTAGTTGCAGGCACTGGAGTGGCCTTAGCGGGCTTGGCGGTAGGCGTATTTTTGGCTGGTTTCGACGTCGGCTCTTTAGTCATGATCGTACTTTCATCAGATGGACTAGATTCTTCCGCTTGCTGAGTAGCGGCGATACTGGATGCCACATCGGAGGCTACTTTGGCGGTGAAGTCGCCGCAGGCAGTCAACCACAGTGCCATACCAATTATGACGTATTTTTTGTAATTCATTGCTGATGCTTTCTCTGAAAAATATCCTGATACTAGTGTAAACGATATTTCATGACTGTTTGTATTGCAGAATTTATTGAGTATATCCAAATGAATTTCAGACGATTAAAAAATGCAATCTACTCCGCTGTTGGCGTACCTTTTGGGCAGTCAAAAACGGTTATGAGATGGAATGTGTTGAAACGAAAGGCTGAGTCACCATGTCGCATTTTTTGATTCCCGAAACGGCCCGGGTGGCGCCATTAATCGCCAATGCCACCCCGATTGACCAAGTCGTGCAAATTGTCTGTGCCCTGCAGGAGGCAATGTCTCATTGTGTGGTTGATGCCGCGGATCCGCAATTGCAAGCCACAATTCATGATTGGACGGGTATGGTGATTTCCCACCAACAACTCATGCGTGGGATTGCAGCATATGTGGCCAATCGGGAATGGTGGCATGATACGCAGGGGCTGGCGCGGTGCAATATGTTGCAGTTGCTGTTCATTGATGCTGAATTAGCAAAACTGAACACGCGCCGGAGTGAAGTACGCAATCAGTTGGCAGATTTTGTGGCGCAACATGGTTCGCTGACGATTGCCGGAGTGGCCACGGTGCGTATGATGGAAAAACTCACCAAAGTCAGTTATGACGCCAAACAAGTCGATCAGGTGATGGCAACGTTGTTTGCCGCAGGGCACAACAGCTTTGCCCAAACTCTTGAAGGGTGCCGCAAGCAGACCAATATTCCGGCGCATATACAGATAAAACGGTCCAAATCTGAATATGCGTAATTTGCTGGTTTCGGGTATCATACAGGTGTTCGCATAAATTCTTTTCTGAACGGAGTCACACAATGCCGTATGTCGCTGATGCAAGCCGATATGCCAGCATGCGTTACAATCGCACTGGTCGGAGTGGTCTCAAGTTGTCTGCGTTGTCGTTAGGGTTGTGGCACAACTTTGGTGGGGTCGACAAATACGAAACCTCACGTGCCATGGTGTTGGCTGCCTTTGATATGGGCATCACGCACTTCGATTTGGCCAACAACTACGGCCCGCCCGCTGGCTCCGCCGAAGAGACCTTTGGGCAAATCATGCGCCACGACATGGCCCCCTACCGCGACGAAATCATCGTTTCGTCCAAGGCTGGCTACTACATGTGGCCCGGTCCCTACGGCGAATGGGGTTCACGCAAATACTTGGTGTCGAGCTGTGACCAGAGCCTCAAGCGCACCGGCCTCGATTACTTCGATATTTTCTACCACCACCGCCCCGACCCCGAAACCCCCCTCGAAGAAACCATGCAAGCCCTCGATTATATTGTGCGTAGTGGTCGGGCCTTGTACGTCGGTTTGTCAAACTACCGCCCAGCCCAAGCCAAAGAAGCCTTTGCTATCCTGAAGCAATTGGGTACGCCCTGTTTGATTCACCAGCCGTCATACAACATGTTTGACCGCTGGATCGAAGAGACCGGTTTGGTTGATTTGTTGGGTGAAAATGGCGTCGGTTGTATTCCCTTCTCGCCACTTGCCCAAGGCATGTTGACGGATCGGTATTTGCAGGGGATTCCCGATGGCTCACGCGCCTCGAAGCCTCACGGCTTCCTCAAGCCGGCCGGTGTCACCGACGCCAAAATCGCCATCGTTACCAAGTTGCGCGATATGGCCCATGAACGTGGCCAAAACACGGCACAGTTAGCCTTGTCGTGGGTATTGCGTGACGCCCGGATTACCACGGCCTTGATTGGGGCCAGCTCTGTCGACCAAATCAAGGAATGTGTCGGGGCCTTGGCTGCGCCTGCCTTGACGGCAGCAGATTCAGCCCGCATCGAATTGATTTTGCAAGGGAAGTAAGTATGTTGGCGCGTTTGTTGATTTTCTTTGGGGTGCCGATGGTAATCTTGCCGGTGGTATTTCGTTTGGCGGTACTGAATGCAACGGCGCAAGCAGAACAAAACGCGTTTGCCCCGAATGTTGAGCAGTATGCGCACCAGAGTTCGTCTTATTTGTTGATGGCCGACAATATTGGGCTGATTGTGGGGGCGATTCCACTCGTGGTAGGGATTATCTTGTTGCTCCGCGAACGCGTCAAAAATCGACTCCCGAAGCCGGAATAATTCCGCTAAAACCCCCTCATCTGTGCAGAAAGGCATAGATGAGGGGGTTTTTATTATTCTGATTTAGGCAAGTTGATCGATTTGGGCGCGCAATTCAGTCGTCTCGTTGCGATCGAGGGTGCCTACTATAAAGTCAGCCCGCCAGGTCGTTGCGCCGGCAATTGATTGCAGGTTGCCTTTGGTTTTTTCGGCGCTGTAGCCTTCGGGTTCGGCGGTGGCGGGCATCGCAAAGCCCAGACAGTCTTGGTCGGGGGTACGCGAAATCCAACGGATGGTAAATGGCAACTGCTCGGGGCGATGGGCCACATAATCGGCGCCGCCACTGGGATTGACTTGCAGGCTGTGGGCCCAACCCTGGGCATCAGCCTGTGGGTTGATGGTAAAGACCACTTCGGGGGCAAAGCCTAACTCGGGTGCCAGGGTGTTGGCCAGGGCCGGATTGGCGCCGAGCAAATCGATGAATTCGCGATACCCTGCCGGTGGCGAAATATGTGAAGGGATGCTACGACGCACCCGGATGGCCTCGGCAGTGGTGGGAGCGGTGGTGATGAGCTGGGCATTATCGATGGGGCGGAAGTTGATGTGTGCCAAATACATCAAGTCCATTGGTGTTTTTTTGCGGTTTTGGATTTCGAGTGACACATGGAAGATGGTCTGATTGGCGTACAAGCGCATTTCGGGTGTGGCCACATAATCATCATTAAAGGCCACGGTATGCCGATAGGCGCCACTCAGCGCCACATATTTGCCGGTAGCATCTTCACCGAGGGTCAGCCACGCTTTTTGGTAGCGGGCATTGGGCAGCTCGCCGTGGAGCGGGTGGTTGTCGCTGGGACCGGGCACGCCCATGCGGGTGGCGCCACAATGAATGAACAACCCGCCGTAGGTGTGGAGGTAGGTGGTGGTGGGTTGTGGTTCGTCGAACATCGAGCGCATGCCCAAATCGCGCCCATCGAAATTTGCCGACCAGATTTGTTGGCCTTGGTAGGGCAACATGACCAATTCGCCCCGGCTATTGCAGATGCGCAGGCCAGCGACGCCGCTATCAAACAAAAAGGTGTGGACCATGAAGTCGGGGCTGTCAAGCAGCAAGCGACTTTTTTCGCCAAACATGGCGGGGCTGAGATGAAATACGTGACTCATTTAGACCTCTTCTCTGGTGTGGACAGTGACTTGGACACCGTCTGGACTATAGCGGATCGGGATCGCCTGCACATGGGGTAGTTGCCGGTGGACACTCGCCACAAAGGCGTCACGCTGGGGTAGATTGTCATTACATAATACGACGAGTGAACCGCCATCGCCACCGGCGCCATTGACCTTCCACCCCAATGCGCCGTATTGTTGCGCCAGCGCGATGATGGCATCGACATCCGCACTAATCAACATGGGGTGCAATGCCCGTTGCGCTTCGGTATTTTTTTGCATGCACTGCCCATATGCCACCAAATCACCGTGTACGAGGGCGTCACCCCCCGCCACGGCAATCTGGCGGAGCGGATCGAGTAATTGCTGGGCGGCAGGAGTTGTCTGGAAGCGGGCGATGACTTGCTGGTGGATGTCTGACGAAATATGTGGTTTGCCCAAATAAAACAGCACCAGTTGTTGGTCGAGTTGGGCAATGGTGTGGTCGCTAATGGCAAGTTGTTGCACAGTGGCGTGGGGGTATGCGGTCATGGTGATGGCATTGCAGCCACCGTAGGCGGCCCCGATTTGGTCTTGGATGCCCGATTGCAAGCCCAGCCGGTCGGTTTCGAGTTGATGGGCTAGGCGGGCAAGTGTGGCAGGGTTGGGCGTATGCCCATGGCAGGCCGCTAAGGCGGCAAGCAATGTGACGGCTACGGCAGCGCTGGTGCCGGTGGCACAGCCGGGGGGTAATTGGGCGGCAACGCGTATGTGCAGGGAAGCGCTGGCGGGTGGCGGGATTTCGGCGATAGCAGCCATCAGCAAGGGGTGATCGGCCATCTCGTCAGGGTAACGCATGGTGCAGGCGTAATTGACGGCTTCGACGATAATCGTGGCGCTACCGTTTGTGGGGGTTATAGTTATTTGCACGGTGACGCCAGGGGCGACAGCGAGGCTACAGATTTGGCCGTGCCCTGCAAACCACGTGTCGGTCCAACCACCGAGGTCACAGATGCGCACCGGTGCGTGTGCGACGATGTGTTGATGAGTAATCACCATGAGAATATCCTGTTGGGTAAGATGTGTCCATATCATACCAGACGTACGGGCAATCATGCCGGCGAATTCATTCGC
>DBCF01000294.1 GCA_002292925.1 Roseiflexaceae bacterium UBA965
ATTGGCACCGCACTGCGGCACACATACTACATATGATAATTGTAGGTATGGGGTGTGTCAATTATGGGAGTTCCCCTGTATGTCTGCATTATTGTAACGAGAGGAAACACACATGACCATTGATCGTTCACGTGACGGCAACCGCTCCTACTGGCAAGAAACCTTTGATCTCACCATGCCCAGCGCACCACTACCCACCCGTGCCAGTCACGTCGTGGTAGGCGGGGGGATTGTCGGCTCTGCAACGGCCTATTTTTTAGCCAAAGCCGGACACAATGTGGTACTTATCGAACGAATTCACCCCGCCCACGGCGCCACCGGGCGCAACGGCGGATTCATCGGCACGGGCCCTGCCGAGGGCTATGCCGGTGCCAAAGCCCGGCTTGGCGCCGCGCCTGCCCAACAAATCTACGAGCTCACCATCCAAAACGGCAAATTAGCACGCCAAATCATGCAGGAAGAAGGCTTTGATTGCCACTTCCGTGAACCCGGCACCTTCAATTTATCGTTGTCCCCTGCAGATCATCAGGCCGCCAAACGGGGCGTAGCTGCATTGAATGCCGACGGCTACGGTGGTGAAGTGCTCGACCGGGCTCAGCTCCAAGCCATGATCAACACCCCGTTAGGTGAAGAAATCGTCGGAGCATCATACAAAGCCGGTAGTGCGTTGATTCATTCGGGACGCCTCGTGCGGGGCGTCGTCGAAGCCGCAATCAAACATAGCGCCACCTTGTGTATCGCCAACGTCGAACGGATCGACTATAGCCACGGCGACCCCGTGGTTGTTACCGACCAGGGCAACATTAGCGCACAATCGGTTGTGCTCGGGCTCAATGCCTGGAGCCGCCAATTGGCACCGGCCATGAACGGCATCATCACCCCCGTCCGTGGCCAGATTTTGTCGACAGCCCCCACTGCCCCTGTATTTAGCCAAGGGATGGGCACCGATATCACCCCAACCGGTGAATACTGGCAACAAACCCTCGACGGGTCGATTGTGTTGGGTGGCTGTCGTGCCGTCGCCGCCAATGGCGACGTCAATTTGTACGACATTGGTATCACCGATGATGTCCAAGGAGCCCTCGACAACGTGTTGCCCCGGCTCTTCCCCAAATTGGCCGGTTTGCCGATTACGCGCCGCTGGGCCGGGTTGATGGGCTTTACGCCTGACTACGTCCCCGTCGTCGACGCCATGCCCGGAATGCCCGGGGTGTGGGCTGGCGGTGGTTTTTGTGGATCAGGGATGCCGTTTGGCTTTGTGGTAGGTAAATACCTCGCCCAAGCCGCCGTCACCATGCAAACCCCCAGCGAAATCGCCCCGCTGTCGATTCATCGCCCCACCCTGCAATCACACTAATCAAAAAATCCCCTCGTGGCAAATACATGCCACGAGGGGATTTTGCGTACTCTGCGTTTTTTAGAAGCCCAACCGATAGACACGCCGGGCATTGTCGACCCACAATTTGCGTTTGGCTTTGTCACTCAATGAGGCTGTCAAATCGTCGACGGTATGCACCCATTCGGTGTAATTAGTCGATTGCAGCGACACCGGCCAGTCGCCGCCAAACATGACCCGGTCTTCGCCAAACACGGCGATAACATGCTCCATGTAGGGCACCAAATCGTCGGGTTGCCAGGCTGCATGGTCTGCTTCAGTGGTCATGCCACTGATTTTGCAGACCACATTGGGTAATTTGGCCATTTCGATCATCTGTTGCCGCCATGGGTCGAGGCGATGCCCTTTGATATCAGGCTTGGCTACATGATCGAGAATAAATTGCACCTGGGGGACTTTTTTGACGAGTTCGATGGCGGCAGGCAATTGATGATGAAAAATACAAATATCAAAACTCAACCCGTATTCAGCGAGTAATTCGACCCCGCGCACCACATTTGGGCGGATGGCAAAATTGGCATCTGATTCACCTTGGAACAAACGACGCACCCCTTTGATACGGGGACCTATCGCCGTCAATGCCGAATAATACGCCCGCGTCTGCTCACCAAATTCCACTGGTGCCGCCGCCACGATGCCTTTGAGCTTGGGCAATTGACGAGCCACCGTGTTGATGTATTGCGCTTCGAGCAGACTGTATTGTGGTTCGACAGCAACTTCTACATAGACCATTGCTTCGACAGTAACATCACGGGTATGTTGTGCAAATTCTTCACCCATAAATCGGGCATTAATAATCGTGTTATTGTCAAGCCACGACATGCGAAAATACTGCGGATCCCATAAATGGACATGTGTATCAACAATCGCAAAATTCGGCATATCGTGCCCCTTAATTTTTCATGAACAATCGAAGCAGTATCGCCTATCATAGCGATAGAAGCATCAACTGTCAAAATACACACAAAAAAACGACACCACGTTCTTTGTGTGTATTATCAACGGTTTGACCTCTATAGTGAACGAAAAAATGTGACAAAAAGCTGTCATTTTGGCGCTTGTCGTGGCCGCGCCAACACCTGCGCACCAATCATGACCACGGCACACACCAGCACGAGCACTACCGCTAATGCAGCCGCCATAGCGTAATTGAGGGCACCCGGTCGCCCTAGTAAGCGTGCCAAAAACAGTGGAGCGGTGGGTGTATCGGGACGACTAAGGAGCAACGCCGCCGCAAAATCCCCCAGCGACACCGCAAAGGCAAACAACCCGGCCGCCACCAGCGCCCGCCGGAGCAACGGCATGGTTACACTCCACCATTGTCGCCATGGCGTGGCACCGAGAGTAGCTGCAGCAATGGCATACGTCGGTGCCAACTGGTCGCGGGCTAATCCCAACTGCCGGCTCACCAACGGCAACGCCAACACCACATGGGCCATGATAACCAGCCAGCTTGCCTGTAATAATCCGAGCGGGCCAAACCACAACAAATACCCCAACCCCAACGTCACCCCACTCACCCCCAACGGAATCATCGCAATGCGCCGCCACCAGCGATTACCACTGGTAAATCCCCAGCTAACCACCACCGTCACCAGCGCTACCACCAGTGCAATCCATAGCGAGCGCCACACCGCCGCTAGTGGCGAGACAAACAAGCCACTGCCCCGTACCGGCAACGCCAAAGCGCGGTAGGCCTGGCTCCAATCATCGGGGAGCCAGGCACGCATCACCAGCAACCCAAATGGCCCTGCAAAGCAGCTAATCGTGGCGAGCTGGCCTGCCCCCGCCACCCACCATCCCCAGCCAGTCGCACGGTGCGTTGTTGGGCGGCGCTGGACATCGAGCACAATCCGGCGTTGCAGTCGGTCAGCTACCCATACCAACAGTAAGCTCATCAGCAATTGCCAGACGGCCAACGTCGCAGCGATGTCAAGCCGCAAAAACTGACTGGTCTGACGCCAAATCTCGACTTCAAGCGATGGCACCCGGTTGCCACCCAACAACAACACGACTCCGAAACTCCCAAAGCTGTAGAGAAAGACCAACAACATACCAGCCAGCATCGCTGGCCACAACAAGGGCAACACGATGGTGGTCAAGCGGCGCCACGGTGACGCCCCCAGCGTCATCGCCGCTGCGTCGTAACGCCCGGCAATTCCTTGCCAGGCATCGTATACCAAGCGCACCAATACGCCGGTGTTGTACCAGACATGCGCTAGCACCACCACCGCCAACCCTTGCGGTACCTCGAGTCCAAACAGCATGGCACACCACGAGTGTGGCGCACAAATGGTGGTGAGCATGGTGGCCGACACCGGTGTCGGAATCACAAATGGTACACTTACCGCCAGCCAAGCACTCGTGGCAAGCACCCCAGGGCGACGCACCAGTGCCCAGGTAATCGGCAAGGCACACACCAGTGCCACCAGCGTTGACAGCAGGGCTTGACCGATTGTTGCCACGCCGATACGCGCCATTTGTGTCAACGTCGCACCATCGAGCCACGCCAGCCCACGCCAGCCCATTACCCCCAGTGGCATGATGATGCTCAGGAGCACTGCAACAACGATCAGACTGCGCCCAAGCCATGACCACCGCATCGTCATTTACTTGCCACGGGCCAGGTTTTGCCACACGGGACCAGCAGGGTAATGATAGGCGGCCAACGTGGTTGCGTGCATTTCGATGCTATACCCGGGCAATTGGGGGGGCATGTAATGGGCATTGCGAATCACACACGGGTCGACAAAGTGTTCGTGTAGGTGATCGACGTATTCAATCACCCGTCCCGTGGTACTACCCGTCACCGCCACAAAATCAAACAACGACAAATGTTGCACATACTCGCACAAGCCGACGCCACCGGCATGGGGGCAGACCGGCACACCAAATTTGGCCGCCATCAAAATAATCGCCAATACTTCGTTGACACCACCGACACGGCAGGCATCGATTTGACAAAACGCAATGGCATTGGCTTGGAGCAATTGCTTGAACATAATCCGGTTTTGTACATGCTCACCCGTCGCCACCCCAATCGGCGCCACCCCACGCGCAATTGCCGCATGCCCCAGCACATCATCAGGGCTGGTTGGTTCTTCGATCCACAGAGGATTAAACGGTTTGAGGTGTTGCATCCAATCAATGGCTTGGGGCACATCCCAAACTTGGTTGGCATCGACCATCAAAAAACGATCGGGGCCAATCACGTCACGAATCACGCCGGCACGCCGTACATCAGAAGCAATGTCGATACCCACTTTCATTTTGATATGCGTAAAACCGGCCGCAATGGCTTCGTGGCACAATTGGCGCACTTTGTCATCGCTATAGCCGATCCAACCGGCCGAAGTAGTATAGGCGGGGTAGCCTTGGGCCTGCATGGTGGCAATCCGGGCCGCTTTGTGGGGCACCGATTGTTCGAGGATGGCGAGGGCTTCGGCAGGCGTCAAGGCATCGCTAATATATCGAAACGGGATACAGCGCACCAGTTCTGCCGGCGTCATGTCAACCAACAGTTGCCACAACGGCTTGCCTTCGGCTCGGGCATACAAATCCCAAACTGCATTGACCACCGCAGCCACTGCGAGATGCACGACCCCTTTTTCGGGACCAACCCAGCGTAATTGACTATCACCCACCATTTCATACCAAAACGCCCCGAGGTCGGCCGTAATCGTCGCCAAATCACGTCCAACCAAGCGCTCGGCCAATGTCAGGGCCGCCGCCACGCACCACTCGTTACCCCGACCAATAGTAAACGTCAAGCCATGGCCAATTAATTCGGGGTGATTGGTATGGAGCATCACATAGGCTGCAGAGTAATCAGGGTCTCGATTCATGGCGTCGGAGCCATCAAGGTTCAATGAGGTGGGGAAGCGCACATCGAGTGTCTCGACCTTGGTGATAATAATTGCAGTGGTCATATATTCCTCGTACTAGATGCCATCACGGAGAATGCGATTGCTCCGCTCGGTTTCGACTTGTAACACGTCATTTTCATAGGCCCGAATCTGGTTGGTCACGATAAAGTGGGTGGCGTCACATCGCACTTCGCTCCAGGTTTCGACCCGGGTTTGCCAGGCGCCCCGCCCGACACAAATTGTATGTTCACTCACGGTGCGGGCACTCAATGGGTCAGTCACATCAATGAAATAACGATCCGCCGCCCGATGGTCATAGGTCAGCCCATCGGCCAGTTGAAAGGCGCCGTGGTCGTTTTCGTCATGCAACGCCCACGTTTGATGGATCTGATCAAACTGTTCGTAGCGCTGGCGTTGATCGGGCCGCAACTGCGTGACGCCCACTTCAGGCGTCATGGCTGGTGGCGCAAATTGCCCAGCCGTCGCATCATGCGATTGTGGCGCGCGTATCGGTAATTCCACGTATGATTGCGCAGGGTCAATCGTAAGTGTCACGGGCACCGGTGACGGCCAAGCATGCGGCCAATACGACGGACTCACCGCCACCCGCCAATGATGGCCTGCCGGCAAACAATGTCCCGCCGCATTGAGCGTCACCGTGACCGTTTCCCATCGTCCCGGTTGCATATCAATCGGCATCTCATGCCCGGCACGGTGCGTCAAATTGAGTAGTCCACGACTCACCAACAACGAGCGCCCATCGGGGGCCACATCGCACAAGCGCACCACCAACATGGCCTGGGGCTGGTCACTCGCTACCCGCAAAACAACCCGTGGGAACCCCAAAATAGTCTGTTCCGTGGCAATCTCAAACGTGCGATCCATCGCCGTCTGTGTATTGGTCTGCACAGGCAAATCGGCACACCACGACCGGCCATCTTCCCCCCGTTGATCGGGAGGATAATCACCGGGAATGGCATATGAGCACCACATGCCTGCATCAGCACCACTGCGCAAATCGGTCCCTACATGCACCACTGGCTGTTGGGAGCCAAGTACGTATTGGGCGTATTGTTGCGTCGGGTTTGGCCACGTCGCATCACCTACCCATTGGCCAGGCCGGGTGTCGTACCATGACGCAGGATTGACCCAGTCTTGGATGTAACTGGTCAACACGGGTCCATCCATGATATCGGTGGGCACATCATTCAACCAATGCTGCCACCACTTGA
>DBCF01000054.1 GCA_002292925.1 Roseiflexaceae bacterium UBA965
GCGCATGAGTTCCGTGACAACGTGCGCCGTCAAGTGGGCGAATGGCGTGACTGGGTCAGCCATACCCGTGATTCGCGCCCGTTCCAAGCCTATACCATCCTGACCATGTGCCGGGCGCTCTATGCCTGGGATAACGGTACCCAGGTATCCAAACGGGTGGCGGCAGAATGGGCCATGCAGCAATTACCGGCTCACGCAGGCATCATCACCAATGCGCTGGTATGGCGCCGTGACCACCGTGCAACCGATATTAACCATGCTGCGACGTATCGCTTTGCGGTAGAGATGGTGCGCGTCGTCGGCGAAAAAATCGGCATTGCCTGGGAATAAGCATGACGCAACCAGCGTCAGTGTTGTACCAAAATGTTGACATAATAATATAATGGGAGGATGCATATGACGCAATCACAAAGCATGCGTTGGCTAAAAATTGCCTGTCTCATCACGATAATTACGGGCATCCTCTGCGCTATGGGCAGCCACCCTGCAACTGATGTGGTCTGGCGCACCTTGTTTGATTTGCTCAAATGGCCACTCGATGGCGATCCGGCGACATTTAATGCCGATACCCGTGCCGTGAATGCGGTGCTGGGTGGCACCATGGTGGGCTGGGGCGTACTCATGTATTTGATTGCGACGCCGCAACAGTTCGCCGCCATCCCTTCGTTGCCCCGCCTCATGCAATATGCTTTGTATGCGTGGTTTGTGGTTGACTGCACCGGTTCGTTGGCTGCAGGGTTACCGGGGAATTTGGTGTTGAATCTCGTTTTTCTGGGGCTATTTGTGCCACCACTCCGTGCGCTTGCGCGTATGTATCGTGCCTAGTCATAACAAGTGCTTGTTGGCTACAGTGCATGGGTTCGTGCCTGTTGCGCGCGTCAGTGCATGTGCACCGTAGCGTAACCGCCCCGACTTCTGACTTCATTTGGCTCGCACAGTGCACACGGAGATGCGGAGTCTCCATACAGCGTCATGGCGCCGCAGGCGCAGTGCAATCTCCGTGTAGTCTGACACTGTGCCGATGTCATTTGGGTGGCACGCATGGGGTTTGAATCTGAGCATAGGTTTGCGGGTATGCCGCAAACCTACGCTTTGTGGCGTGCGACGTTACGTTCGACTTTCACTGCCTACTTCCTGCTTCACGCTTCCTACTTACAGGCTAGCGGTGATAACTCCGTTTGTTCGCCCCAAAGCCGGTGACGGCACTGGCTAATGTATTTGGGAATACCTCGATGCTCAACGTGCCATCGGCTTCGACTTGGACGGCAAGAGCCCCACTTGGTTGGCCGGGGGCAATGGTAAAGCCGACGGGTAAATTCGCTTTGCTCCCGTGGGTATCAAACACTTGCCCATTGGCGTCTAGAAAACTAATCGCGGCTAATTGATACATGACCACCCCATCGGCAGCGGTGATTTGGTCGGGTGTTTTTTGGTTGGGGGCGAGGTCGATCATCAATTGGGTCGGATCACCGTTGGGGTCTTGCCACCAGCCCAACGAAGCAATCCAGCCGTTGGGTTGGACGTGGTGCGGTACCAGCGCCAGATGCCCGTACGCATAATAGTTTTTGCCAGCTACCATACCCCCTTGGACGTGCTGAGTGGTGTTTTTGTAGGTATCAATCGACTGGCCATTATACCCAATGGTCCCAGCGAGGAACCAGTTGCCGACGGCACTGCCTGCCACGTCGTAATCGATTTTGCCCCAGCGAGGTGCCACGGTGCGTTGCATGATATCGGTGTAGGGTGTTTGGAGTTCAGCACTGAAATAGGGCGTCGGGTCGGCGGTATACAACTTCCAGGCCTCACCATAGAGATACGACAGCGGATTGACGAAGCCGGTCAACCACGTCTCTTTGGTAAACAAATTAAAGTCGAGTGGGTTATCGCGTTGGCGGCCAAACTCTTCACCGGCGTTGATGGGCTGATTGAGTCTGAGGTACGATTGTTTTTCGACGGCATCTGCTTGGGCTGCCAACACACCGGTCAATTTATTGACCACCATGTAGACGCTATACAAGCCACAGCCATGGGCAATCACCACCCGGTGTGAGGTGGGGCTCCCCAATGACCCTACCTCGATAATCGTGCCATCGGCGGGCGCCGTAATCGGCAGATAATCGGCGTCACTCAACGGGCTGGTGGCGGCTAGGGTTTTGATGCCCAAATAGCCATGGTCAATGGGGGTGACGTGATCATCTATCACCATGCCATAGGGAATCGATGCGGTTAATTGATCGAGTGGCAAAATAGTATGCGTCAACTGAATCTGGGTAGATGGGCAGGTGCTTTCGGGTTGGCTAAATACGTGGTCGAGGGTGGGGTACCAATCTGGGCGAGTGGCGTAGGGTCCCGGTGGCACATCACTGGGGAGGGCATAACGCCAACTACCATCACGACAGATTCCTAGGCCACCATCAACGATGCTGAGTGTATCGGCGCTGCTACAGGCCCCGCCAAGCATGGCTATTTGAGCCTGACCATTATTCCCATCGTTTGCTTGGTCAGCAGGTATCCAGGCATAGTTGCCTTGGCTATCTTTTTGACAAAGTACCTCTTGACCGTCAATCTTGGCGTGTTGGTCGGGGGTGGTGCATGGCCCGTTGAGGGTCATTTCTTGATCGGGAGCAGATTGTGCTGTCGTGGTAGTGTCTGCTTGCCAACGCAATGCCCCGCTCTGATCGAGCATACAAATTAACGCTTGACCGTTGCTGTCGGCGCGGGCATCTGCTTGGCTACAAGGCTCATTGGCAGCGATGGGGGCGGCATTTGTACTATTGGCAGCTGGGGCGGTAGTAGTACTGCCACAGGCGACGATGAAAAATAGACAGCAGAGCCACATAAATAGCGTACGCATTGATTCTCCTTTTTTGAAAGAAAAATAGTATCACGCAATGATAAATTTTTCTCGGTGTTGGCTTGATTATACCTAAAATAAATTATATATTTGCACCACAAAAAGCTCCCTCGCATGGCAATGCAAGGGAGCGAATTCGGGCGGCGTTTTTTTGTCATCTTGCTTTGTGGAGATAAACAAAAAGAAAGCACATCATTT
>DBCF01000049.1:0-165 GCA_002292925.1 Roseiflexaceae bacterium UBA965
CCCAAGGACTCAATACAGACGATATCGCCGCAATTCATCAAAGTAATCAGGCGCTGTTTCATTCTTGACATTGCGTATTCACCACTGCGCCCAGTAATTTTTTCATCACAAAAAACAAAAAACGACCTATAGTACGCTCAAACAACGCTTGGCGGCAGATGTGGG
>DBCF01000049.1:214-3004 GCA_002292925.1 Roseiflexaceae bacterium UBA965
GGCATGATTGGCGTGCCTATGTAGGCGGCAAAAGTGATTTTATCAGCGCGATATTAACGGCCCAAGGACTCAATAGCGACGATATCGTCGCAATTCATCAAAGTAACCAGGCGCCGATATAATTATTTACATTGCGTATTCACCACTGCGCCCGTATATTTTTCATCACAAAAAACAAAAAAACGAGCCCGCATAGCGCGAGCCCGTCGTAACCAATCAAGATTAATCCATGCACAAGGCGGCACCACCCATGATGCCGATGACATCGCCGAGGGCGGCGGGTTTGAGCACTACCTGTTTGGACAAGGCGCGGTAGGCCATGATGGTACGCAACGGCCCAAACAACTGCTCGCCGGCACCCGTCAGTCCGCCACCAATCACGATGATACCGGGGTTGAGCAGATTGCTGGCAGACGAGATACCCACGCCCAGCCAACCCACTGCATGATCCCAAATCTGCATGGCCACAGGGTCACCGGCAGCAGCAGCCATGGCCACGTCGCGGGCGCTGATGGTGGCGACATCGCGGTCACGCAGACTAGGGGGCACGTTGGCGCGGGCATCGCGAGCGATCGACAAGCCCGACGACAGCGACTCGAGGCAACCATTGCCGCCACAGGCGCAGGCCGGACCGTCGGGCTTGAGGATCATGTGGCCTACTTCGCCGGCCCAGGCGTGCTCACCACGATGGAGTTTGCCGTTGATGATGACGCCACCGCCGATACCGGTGCTGACGGTCAAATAGAGCATGTGTTGGCAGCCTTGGCCGGCACCAAAGCGGTATTCGGCTAGCCCGGCAGCATCGGCATCGTTGGCAATGATGGTGGGTACGCCGAAATGGGCTTCGCAGCGGGCGGCGAGTGGGAATTCTTCCCAGCCGGGGAGGTGCATCGACAAGCGCACGGTGCGGCCATCGGCTTCGACGGGGCCGCCAAACGATACGCCCACGGCGCGAATCGGGGTAGCGACTTGGGCACGCAAGGCGTCGCCTAGTGACAGCATGGCGGCAAAGCCTGTGGCGGCACCGCCAGCGGGCGTAGGACAGCGTTGCGAAGCGACCACGGTGCCGCTGACTGTATCGACGATGCCGGCGGCCAGTTTGGTGCCACCAAAGTCCAAGCCTAGCACGTAGCTCATAGGGCGCGGATCCGGTTGGCGAGGTTTACTGCCAAGGCGTGACATAGCGCCATATGGATGTCTTCGACTTCGGGCATAAATGAGCTCGGCGCCACAAACGAAATATCGGCGAGGCTAGCGAGTTTGCCGCCACCAAAGCCACTCAAACCGACTACTTGGCCCCCTTGGGCCTGCACCCACTCGCTGACGCGCAAGACGTTGGGGGAATTACCGCTCCCCGAGATGGTCACCAGCAAATCGCCAGGGCGATAGAACATCGGGATTTGTTCGACAAAGACGCGCTCGTAGGCGGTGTCGTTGCCCCAGGCGGTCACGAGGGGCATATTGTCGGTGAGGGCGACAGCGCGGAAGCGGCGTTGACCCTCGACTACCGTCCATTTGCCTAAATCACAGACCAAATGCGAGGCGGTGGCAGCGGAGCCGCCATTGCCACACACAATCACGGTGCCGTCACGCAGGTAGGTCTGCCACAAGGCTTCTAGCACCGCCTCAGCGCGGTCATTAGGGACTTGGGCGAGGGTACGAGCGAGGTTTTCAAAGTAGTGTTGCATCATTGCAAAATGACTCCTTGAGTATGAATTAGATGTTCGCAAAAAAGCGGTATTTGAATAATGCCCAGATCGCCCAAAACCCTTGGGAAGGCTTCATTTTTTTGCCTTCTTCATAGGTGCGGCCGATATAACTCACGGGCACTTCAAAAATGCGCTCTTTGCGGAGGAGGATCTTGGCAGTGATTTCGGGTTCGATGCGAAAGTCGTTGCTTTCGAGGGGAATGTTTTTGATGATATCGGCACGGAAGGCCTTGTAGCACGTTTCCATGTCAGAAATCCAGCAATTAAACAAGAAATTGGTGAGGAAGGTCAAGAATTTGTTGCCGAGGGCATTCCAGAAATACATGCCGGTATGACTGCCCATGAATCGTGAGCCATAGACCACACCCACGCGACCATCAAAGATGGGTTTGAGGACGGCATAGAAGTCGTTGGGATCGTATTCGAGGTCAGCGTCTTGGACGATAATGACATCGCCGGTGGCGGCGGCAATGCCAGTGCGTACGGCAGCCCCTTTGCCGCGATTGCGTTCGTGGCGTACGACACGCAGATGGGGGTCGTTGCGTTGTTCGTTGGCGAGGACATTGGGGGTGTCGTCGCTCGAGCAATCATCAATGACGATGATTTCTTTGTCGATGGTAATTGCCCGCACTTTGTTCAAAATGTCGGGCAGACTTTCGGCTTCGTTGTAGCAAGGCATAATCACAGAAAGACGCATGGGTTCCTCACCTATACAGCACGACGAATAAAACGTTCAATCCGTTCGAGGGCAATTTCGATGTTGGTCATCGAGGCGGCATAGCACAACCGCACAAATCCGGCGCCACTCGGACCAAACACATCACCCGGGATAACGGCAACGTGTTCTTCATTGAGTAACTGTTCACAAAAATCGGCACTACTCAGCCCGAGGTGATCGACTTGGGGAAAAAGATAAAAGGCCCCTTTGGCCTCAAACGTCGGCAAGCCGATACGGCGCAAGCCCGCCAGCAACACCTGACGGCGGCGGTCGTATTCGGCCACCATCATCTGGGTGGCGGCGGCGCCATGGCGCAAGGCTTCGAGACCGGCGTATTGAGCGGCAGTGGGGGCAGACATGATG
>DBCF01000152.1:0-244 GCA_002292925.1 Roseiflexaceae bacterium UBA965
ATGCGGAGGTTGGCAATTGCCAACCCCCGCAGAGGATTAGACTACTTTGACCAGGCGTGGATGTTCCAAAGACCTGAGTCAAAGGTGTTGTGGGTTGGCCCATTCAAACCAATGATTTTGGCGTTTGGCGTACGACGATTGATCAACGGAATGACGGCAACATCGTTGATGAGGAAGTCATTCAAAGCAATGGCCATTTCGGTGCGCTTTGCAGGGTCGGTTTCTTTTGCATATGTTTCAAACA
>DBCF01000152.1:358-1682 GCA_002292925.1 Roseiflexaceae bacterium UBA965
CACAGGTCCAACCTTCGAGGTAGGGCTGTGAGTCGAGGCCTGAAGGGCCGTTGGTGTACATTTGGATGTCGACGAACATCTTGTTCAAGGTGTCGTCGTTACCCGGGTCACCGGAGAAGAAGACGCCGGCGTCAACAGCCTTGAGGTTGACAGCAATACCAACTTCAGCCAAATTGGCTTTGATGATGGCTTGCTCGCCTTGGCGAAGGGTGTTGATTGAGGTCGAGAAGTACAAGGTCATTGCCTTGCCGTCCTTGGTGCGTGCACCGCCCTCATCCTTCCAACCGGCTTCGTCGAGGAGCTTCTTGGCGCCTTCGACGTCGCGCTCACAGGTGGTGTTGGGCGAATCAACGGCGGTTGGTACAACCAAGATGTTACAATTGGCGACACCGGTAGGACCATAGAGCTGCTCGGCGATGGCTTTGCGGTCGATGGCTTTGTTGATGGCCTGACGAACCTTGAGGTCGGTCAAGAAGGGGTGGGGCTCGCTGGGCTCTGAGCGCTTGGCACCCAAAGCAGCATCGGGGTTGGCAAAGTTGACGACGATACGCTCGACGCCGAATGAACCACCGGCAACGGCTTCACACTTGCCAGCGGCAAGAATGGGCTCGAGGGCGGCCTTTGGTACTTGCAAGTTCCAGCTGTAATCAACTTCGCCGGTTTCACAGGCGGCACGAGCAGCTGAAGCGGCGTCACCGCCACCCTTGATTTCGACGGTTTCGAAATAGGTGTTGGCAGCATCGCGGTATGCAGGGTTCTTGACGTATACGACCACATCGCCTGGTTTGAATTCCTTCAACATGTAGGCGTTGGTGCCGACTGGTGCCAAATTGGCGGCTTGACAAGCGGCGTCCGTCATTGCGGTTTCGCCAATACACTTTTCAAACTGCTTCTTTTGGATGACTTGACCCGAGTAGCTTACGAACGCAACATACGGATCGGGGTTGGCGGCCTTCCACGTGATTTTAACGGTGTTGGCATCGACGGCTTCGATGTTGGCAATACCGTTGTAGTTCGACGCAGTGGTGGCAGGCGTCTTTTCGTTTGACGCATATTGCCACGTGAAGATGACGTCATCAGCGGTGAAATCACTGCCGTCTGACCACTTCACACCCTTTTTGAGCTTCCAAGTGACGCTCATGCTGTCTGCAGCAACGCCACCGTTTGCCAAGGTTGGGATTTCTTCGGCCAAGTAAGGAACCAATTCGTCCTTCTCATTGTAGCGAGCAAGTGGCTCAAGGATGACACCAGCGGCGTCAAAGTCCTTGGTACCTGATGCCAAGTGAGGGTTCAAAATGGTAGGAGCTTGCCAGTAAAGGATGTT
>DBCF01000152.1:1776-3531 GCA_002292925.1 Roseiflexaceae bacterium UBA965
GGAGCGGCGGTCGGTTCGGCGGCGGCTGCGGTTGGTTCGGTAGCAGCGGGCTCGGCAGCAGGAGCTGCACCACCACAGGCCACGAGCAACGGCAACAACAGGGCAGCTGCCAAAAGGGCTGCACTGCGCTTCCATGAAGAAGCAATTTGCATGGTGTTCTGATCCTTTCGAAGAGAACGGAAATCTGATACAGACACAATAACCCTATCACTGAATCCATTAAAAATGTATCCAACAACGGATTATTAAATGTATGTGATGAGTATTCTAGTAGATTTATTATCTTTCGTCAATGCAACAAATGGTTGTTTGCGGGTAAAAACAGCCAAATATCACTAC
This sequence comes from Roseiflexaceae bacterium UBA965, assembly GCA_002292925.1. Taxonomy (GTDB): domain Bacteria; phylum Chloroflexota; class Chloroflexia; order Chloroflexales; family Roseiflexaceae; genus UBA965. The sequence continues at coordinate 2,116 of DBCF01000152.1, forward strand.
GGATATTTGGCTGTTTTCACCCAGTGACGGTATATACCGTAATTCCCACTCACAGCGACAGCGAATTCACGATTGCCCACTGGTTGAATTGGCCAGTCAGTGCCACTGTAGGCCGCCGTAAACGCCGCAATCTGCAACGGGTATATAAATATATTGAGAAGCACTCAATGGGGATGACAAATAAATGATGGAAGTTGGGGAAATCCCCAACTTCCATAGACTGCGAGTCTCAATGTGACACCTGTAGCGTGGCAGATAGTTGTTTTGCGCCAACGTTTCGGTGGCTGTTTTGACCGAGGGACGGTATAAACCTTAATTCCCACTCACATCGACAGCAATTTCACGATTGCCCACTGGTTGGATGGGTCGATCGGTGCCGCTATAGGCCGCCGTAAATGCCGCAATTTGACGCGCACTGAGTTGTACCACGTCTTGCATCAACACCCAATGCACCCCTTCAGAACAAGGTGGCGTGGTCAGACTACCAGCGTATTGATACGTCAACGTACTCGTTGGCAATAATTGCCCCCAATCAAGGGTTGCAGTACCATCAGTCCCTTTGACCGTACCGAGTGACTGCACAAACGGCTCCCAAGCCGCATTGTCATCGCTACCTTCGTCGAGCATGACCCCTACCACTGCCAATTTGCCATCGCTGTTTTTGTGCACAAAATGGGCTTCAATAGCGAATTTTTGACCGTTAATGGCATGCTCACTTGGTGCATGAAAATGCATCTGGGCGAGGGTGAATACCTGACCATCAAGGGTAATCGTGTTGCCATCCGCTGCCACTGCTTGGATGGTATGGCCATTGTTGGTGATACCCACAGCGCCATTTTGATAGCCAAACACCGGATCGACAATGTCTTTCTTGACCGGGTTCGTGATGTCGATGGGGGTCTGGGCACTACCATCACTACACAACGTATAGGCTGGGTCGAGTTTACCCCAATTCTCTGGACCTTCTTCGCCTTCGTACGTCCAATGCGCGGTAGCTGGTTTGGTACTGGCGGTCGTCGATTGAGCCACATATTGAGTATAGCCATACCCAAGTGCTGCAAGCATACCAACCACAACCAAACCCCCGATGACAACACGTGATGTAGCCATATGATGAAATCCCTCCTTATGTTCGTGGTGTAGGACAATTTTTCACTACACAGCACAATAATATGAAATTCATCTTGTATACGCAATAGATGCATTAAAAAACTAATAATTGGTAAATAATGTGTGTCTGCATCATTGCTACGCCGTTGGCATACCATCACAGGGTATAATGCACGATAGAACGCTATACCAAATGAAGTGAACTGTTATGCAACAACTGGCACAACTTGTCACCGCCCTCCGGGCAATTGTCGGCCACGATGGCGTCATTGACGGCGCAGCCGCATTGCTCACCTACGAAGCCGA
>DBCF01000152.1:3651-7952 GCA_002292925.1 Roseiflexaceae bacterium UBA965
GGTACAGGGCTGTCGGGTGGTGCCACCCCCATCCATGGTGGGATTGTGATTGCCACCACCCGTATGGACAAGGTGCTCGAAGTCGATACCCGCAACAAACGGGCCCTCGTCCAGCCTGGCGTGATTAACTGGGAATTGTCGCAACACCTCGCCAATTACGGCTATGCCTTTATGCCCGATCCTTCGAGCCAAAAAGCCTGCACCCTCGGTGGCAATATCGCCAACAACAGCGGTGGCCCACACTGCCTCAAGTACGGCATGACTACCAACCATGTGCTGGCGTTGCGCACCGTGCTCCCCAATGGCGAACTGATTTGGACGGGCAATGGTAGCGTTGATACCGTCGGCTATGATTTGGCGGGGGTGATGACAGGCTCCGAAGGGATGTTTGGCATCGTCACTGAAGCTTGGGTGCGCATGACCCGCCTGCCCGAATCGCTGCGGGTGGTGCTGGCGCTCTTCCCCGATATTCCTTCAGCATCACAAACCGTCTCGACTATCATCGCCCGAGGCTTGCTCCCCGCCGCCCTCGAAATGATGGACAAACTGGCCATCAAAGCAGTCAATGGCATGTACAAACTAGGGCTACCCGAAAGTGCCGGATCGGCCTTGCTCATCGAAATCGACGGGGTCGAAGAAGGCCTCGATGATTTGTTGCGCGATGTGACCCAGATTTGTCGCGACCACGGCGCCATCGAAGTCCGCCCCGCCACCACCCCGGCCGAGCAGGCCCAAGTCTGGGCCGCCCGCAAAAACGCCTTTGGGGCGATGGGACGTCTGTCACCCAGCTATTATTTGGTTGATACGGTAGTACCCCGCACCAAATTGCCGAGTATTTTGGCGCATGTCGGCGATGTATCACGTGATTTCCACCTACCTATCGCCAACGTGTTCCACGCCGGTGACGGCAATTTGCATCCGTTGATTTTGTTTGATCGCCGTGACCGCGCCCAACTCGAGCGGGCCCTCGGTGCCGCCACCGAAATCCTCAAAGAATCGGTGCGGCTCGGTGGCGTGGTGAGTGGCGAGCATGGGATTGGCGTCGAAAAACGCGACTACATGGATATTTTGTTTACCACGGCCGACTTGGCCGCCATGGCGGGGTTGCGCCGCTCGTTTGACCCCCGTGAATTGTTTAACCCAGGCAAGGTGTTCCCTGCCAGCAAAGGGTGTGGCGAGCTGGCCGAGCTCCGCCAAAACGCCATTGCCGCCAATGAAATTGGCGAAGTACCGGCTGGAACGTGGTTGTAGTGTTTAACCGATAAATCAGGCCTGCAAAGGATTTGTGATGTCAGATATACGTGCGTTAATTTCAACAGATGCAACGCTGTGCCAGCGCTATACGGTGCACGGAGTGGTACCGGCACAGGTGGCGCTGCCACAGAGCAGTGCCGATGTGTCGGCGGTGCTGTTGTACGCCGCTCAACAGGGCTGGCGGGTGGTGGCATGGGGTGGGGGCACGCATCAACTCATCGGCGCGCCACCCACAGGGGTTGATTTGGTGGTGGTGACGACGGCGCTCAATGGGGTATTGCAACACGAGCCCAACGACCTGACGATTTCGGTCGAAGCGGGCATGACGATGGGGGCCTTGCGCACCTATCTGGCCCAACACGGCCAAATGTTGCCGGTTGACCCGGCCTTACCCGACCAAACCACGATTGGGGGGATGATTGCCACGGCTGCCGATAGTCCACGGCGGGCCAATTATGGTATTTTGCGCGACATGATGATTGGGATTGGCGTGGTCGAAGTCAATGGGCAACCCTCACGTGCCGGTGGCATGGTGGTCAAAAACGTCAGCGGGTTCGACATGATGAAGCTCTATCACGGCAGTTTTGGCACCTTGGCAGTGATTGTGTCGGCCAATTTCAAGCTCATCCCGATTCCGCCGGTGACCGCCACGGTGATTGCCACCTTTGCCCAGGCTGAGCAGGCCATGGCGTATGTCACTGACGTGATGGAATCGCAACTCACCCCGGTGACGTGTGAATTGCTCGATGCCACGCTACTCCAACAGATTGGCGTGACGGGGGCGTGGGGTGTGGCGTTGGCCTGCGAAGGTCCCCACGCCGCGGTAGACCGGCACGTGACCGATCTCGCGCAGCGCACGCCAATTCACGGCGGTGCCAGTACGGTTTTTCACAATGAAACACATACCCAGTGCTGGCAAATCATCGCCGATGCCTCGGCGGTCGCAAACCTCAATGATGGCGAATTGGTGATACGCTGGGCTACCTTGCCGGCATTTGTGGGGGAAGTGGTGGATCGGATTGCTGATTTGGGGCAGTCGTTGGGGGGTAACCCACAGATTCATGCCCGGGCGAGTATCGGCGTGGGGTATGTGCGGCTGACGGGGCTGGACGCCCACGCCCAAAACCAGTGGTGCACCGCATTGCCCGAAGCAGTCTGGGTAGCCACACAGGCCAGTGACCTCGCGTCGTATTGGCAGGCCCCTGTGGGGGGAGGTGAGGTGATGGTGCGGATTCGCGATGAGTTTGACCCACACCGGCGCTTTAATCCGGGGCGGTTTGTGGTGTAATAGTCCGTTGGCTGATATACCGATGCACCGTGCGCACAAGTTGCCCACGGTGCGTTGTTGTGAAGCACGTGGCCATACACGAGATAGGCTATGGTAAGATGCACTCACCCAATTGTTCAACGACACAAGGAGTAGCGCTCATGGCCACGCACCCCCTCCAAGCCCAAATCGACGCCTACATTGACGCCAATTTACCGCATTTCATCACGATATTGGGCGAGCTCTGTGCCATCCCCAGTGTGGCCGCCCAAGGGCACGGCATTGCACCTTGCGCCCAACGGGTCGCCGAGTTGTTTGGCGAGGTCGGGTTGGCGGCCCAGATTATGCCTACCGCCGGCAATCCGGTGGTCTATGCCCATAGCGATAGTGACCACGCCCACACCTTGCTGTGCTACAACCACTACGACGTGCAACCGGCAGAGCCGTTTGAACTGTGGAATTCGCCGCCCTTCGAGATGACGCGCCGCGACGATTTACTCATTGCCCGGGGCGTGGCCGACGACAAGGGTGAGCTGGTGAGTCGGATTGCGGCGATTGCGGCGGTGCGACATGTGCTGGGTGAATTGCCCGTCAACATCAAGTTCCTCGTCGAAGGCGAAGAAGAAATCGCCAGCCCCAATTTGGCACCGTTTGTGTTGGCGCATCGTGACCTGCTCAAGGCCGATAGCTGTGTGTGGGAATTTGGTACCCACAATAGTGACGGCGAGCCGGTGGCCTACCTCGGCTTGCGCGGGATTTGTTATCTCGAGTTGTCGGTAGAAACGGCCAAAATCGACACCCACTCGGGCATTGCTGGCTCGATTTTGCCCAATGCAGCCTGGCGGTTGGTGTGGGCGCTCAACACCCTCAAAGACCAAGACGAAAAAATCCAACTGCCTAATTTTTATCAAAATGTGATTGCTGCCACCGCCCGCGACCTGGAATTGCTGGCAGCGCTGCCTGACAACGACGAAGAAATGCAAGAGTTGTTTGGCAATGCCTCGTTTTTGCACAATGCGCGGGGCGTCGAGTTGCGCCGGCGCGAGATTTTCGAGCCAACCTGTACGATTTGTGGCATCACCACCGGCTATCAAGGGGCTGGTCAAAAAACTGTGTTGCCGGCAGCAGCCAGCGCCAAGGTCGACTTCCGGCTCGTCCCCGACCAACGCCCCGAAGACGTGGTGGCCCAACTGCGGGCCCACTTCGACGCCAACGGCTTTGGCGACATCAAAATCACCGTGGTTGGTGCCGGGCGCCCGGCCCGCACCGACCCCGATCATCCGTTAGTGCAGCACTTGGTCGATGCGGCGACAGACGTCTATGGCCGAGCCCCGCATATTTGGCCGATGTCGGGTGGCTCTGGCCCCAATTATCTCTTTGCAAATGAACTCAACGTACCGATTATCACGCTGGGGGTAGGGTATGCGGGGTCACGGATCCATGCCCCCAACGAAAACATCCGCATTAGCGACTTTCGTAATGGCATCCGCCACATGGCGGCGTTGTTGTTGCGCCTCGGTAATGTCTAGCAACTACGCCCCCATACAAAAGACACGCCGGCGCTGTTATGCGCCGGCGTGTCTTTTGTGTAGTGCGCGCTAGCACAAATCGTTAGCCGGCCTGCATGGTTTCGAGCACGGCGATGATGTATTCGAGCCAAGCCGTACCCACGGCTTGGCGGGTAAAGCGCACAAACTGCGGGCCGATTTTGACGATGCGGTCGCGTAAATAACGCCGTTGCAAGCGGGCCCGCACCACCTCATTGCCGTCGGGCAAACGA
>DBCF01000152.1:7986-10963 GCA_002292925.1 Roseiflexaceae bacterium UBA965
CTCCGAGGCCACCACCGACGGCACGCCCACCTGGAGCGCCAGGCATTTGATATGCAACCACGTCAGCAGGTTTTCGACGGGGTCGGGTGGGCGGCCAAAGCGGTCACGGAGCATTTGGCGCAAGCCGCGCACCGCCGCCACCGTCTGGGCTTCAGCCATGTGCTGGTAGGTCGACAAGCGCACTTGGTCGTCGGGGATGTAGTCGACGGGCAAAAAGGCGTTCAAAGGGATGTCAACGGTCACCAAGGGCGTCACCAACACCTTTTCGTCGACCTTGATGTGGCGTTGCAAATGCGCAGGCGCTGGGCTGGGTTTGGCGGTCGGCGTAGTGGTCGGCGTGACAGTGGCAGCGACTGGTGTAGCTTGCTGTTGGTCGAAACGGAGCTTCATGGCGCGCACGGCTTGCTCGAGCAGGCGCGAATAGAGGTCAAAGCCCACCGCCGCGATTTGGCCACTTTGTTCGGCACCCAGCACATTGCCGGCACCGCGAATCTCGAGGTCGCGCATGGCGATGCGGAACCCCGCCCCGAGCTCTGTCGCCTCTTGGATGGCTTGTAGGCGTTCGTGGGCCTCGACAGTCAAGGGACGGCCGGGGGGAATACACAAGTAGCAATAGGCCCGTTGGGTGCTGCGCCCTACCCGGCCACGCAACTGATAGAGTTGCGCCAAACCATAAAAAGGGGCATCGTCGATGATGATGGTATTGGCCGACGGCACATCGAGGCCGTTTTCGATGATGGTGGTACAAATCAACACATTGGTTTTGCCGGTATAAAAATCGAGCATGACCCGTTCGAGCTGATGCTCCCCCAATTGCCCATGGCCGACACTGATTTTGGCGTGGGGCACGAGACGCTGCACCACATCGGCGAGGTGATATATCGATTGCACGCGGTTGTGCACCACATAGACTTGGCCGTCACGCTCGAGCTCGCGCTCGATGGCGTCTTTGATTTGGCGTTCGTCACGCTGGATGAGGTAGGTTTTGACGGGCATGCGATCTTCGGGGGGTGTTTCGATGACACTCAAATCGCGAATCCCTGCCAGCGACATATGCAAGGTGCGTGGGATGGGCGTGGCCGTCAAGGTCAACACGTCGATACCCGCTTTGAGTTGCTTGAGGCGCTCTTTGTGGCGCACCCCAAAGCGTTGTTCTTCGTCGACAATCAACAAGGCGAGGTCTTTGAATTGGACGTCGTTGGACAAAATTCGGTGGGTGCCAATCAGTATGTCGACGGTGCCCCGGGCGGTGCCGGCTAGGATTTCGGCTTGTTGTTTGGCGTTGCGGAAGCGCGAAATCAGCTCGATGTTGAACGGGAACGCCGCCATGCGCCGGCTAAAGGTTTCGTAGTGTTGTTGGGCCAGCACGGTGGTGGGGACGAGCACTGCCACTTGCTTGCCATCTTGGATGGCTTTAAATGCGGCCCGGAGTGCCACTTCTGTTTTGCCGAACCCCACATCGCCACACACCAAGCGATCCATGGGGCGGTCAGATTCCATGTCGTGTTTGACATCGGTGAGGGCGTTGATCTGCCCGCTGGTTTCGGTGTAGGGGAAGGCCGCTTCGAATTCGCGTTGCCACTGATTGTCAGGAGCGAAGGCGTGGCCTTTGCTGGTACTGCGTTTGGCGTAGATGGCCAACAACTCGTCGGTGAGGTCTTCGACCGATTTGCGCGCTTTGCGTTTGGCGCGCTCCCATTCTTGGGTGCCGAGGCGGGTCAAGGCGGGCTCGGCGTCACCGGAGCCGATGTAGCGTGACACGCGGTCGACTTGGTCGACGGGCACATATAGGCGGTCGCCGGCGGCATAGCGCAGGTTGAGGTATTCGCGTTCGATGTTGTCGATGGTGCGGCGAATCATGCCGTCGTAGACCGCGATGCCATGCTCGATGTGCACCACATGGTCGCCTGTTTGGAGCCCGCGCAAAAACGCCGCCCGCTCTTGGGTGTGGCGGTCGTCGCGCTCGGCGCGTTTGGGTTTGGCGGGGGTGCGGCGTTGGGTCCAGCCAAAAATCTCGGCGTCGCTATAAATCGTCAACCCCAACAGCGGCGACGACCAGCCGGCATCGATGGCGGCATGTACCACATGCAGGTTGCTGACGTCACTGCCAGCCTCGACCACCATTTCGTGCAGACGGGCGGCTTGGGGCGTCACCAAAAAGACCTGCTGGGCCGCCGCCAAGCGCTGACTTATGTCAACAACTAATTCTTTGAGGCGGCCACCATACAAATCGACGCCGCGAAACAATTCGCTGGGGAGGGATTGCACCTCGGCCTCCGGCAAGATTTCGGCAAAGGCCAGGTCGGCATGCGCCAAATGGATGATGGGACCGACACCTGACCGGGTCAACGATTCCCGCCACGGCAAGACCACGGTGGGGTACCACGGTGGCAATTCGCCGTTTTGGACATGTTGCAGGCGGCGTTGCTCGTGCTGGTAGCTGTATTCGCTGGCCATTTGCACCACCAGCACCGGCTCGCTCACCAGCAAGGGCGCATTGGTAGGTAAATAGTCGAGCAGACTGGTCTGGAGGTGCTGGTCGGCAAAAAACGGCGCCAACAAGGTGCGCCCCTCGAAGCGCTCGTCGTGGCGTAGGCGCTCGACGAATTGTTGCCATTCGAGGCGGGCTTCGTCGCGGAGCATGCTGACGTCTTGGGCATCGAGCCAGGTCAACACGGCGGGCAAGCGGTCGTGGGCGTATTCGTGGGCGGGGCCGATGGTGATGGTCTGGAGCGTGTCGGTACTGCGTTGGGTGACTGGGTCAAATAAGCGCAGGCTGTCGATTTCGTCACCAAAAAACTCGATGCGCAGTGGTTGGGGCGAGTGCAAGGGAAAAATGTCGACAATCCCGCCGCGCCGATTGAGGTCACCGGGCTCGCTCACCGCCGCGCCGACGCGGTAGCCCAAGGCTTGCCAGCGCCGCAGCAGCTGGAGCGGGTCGATGCGTTGGCCAAGGCTGACGGTCACACTAGCCGCC
>DBCF01000258.1 GCA_002292925.1 Roseiflexaceae bacterium UBA965
CCTGATTATCTGGCAATGGTGGACACCCTACTGGATCCCGTTGCTGTGGTTGGTGACGTGGTATGCCCGCCGCGCGCACATCACTACCATCGCCATTAGTCATCAATTGGTGGAGCCCGATGCGGCCGCGTGGCAACGCTGGTTGGCGCAAGTGGTATTGCAGGGTGCCGATGGGGTGGTTTTTTGGGAGACCAAGCCACCCACCTGCCCGGCTGGCAACGCCCGTGGCGGGTTGCCCCGTTACCCAGTCATGCGGCAGTGGTCGGGCAACACATCCCCGATCAAATCACCGCACGCCAGCGCATTGGGGTGCCGGTTGATGCCCAGATTGTGCTTTGTTTGGGGTTTGTGCGCCCCTACAAGGGGATCGACACCGTCATCAAGGCCATGGCCACAAGTGCACAGCCGTACCTGTTACTCATCGCTGGGGAATGGTGGCAGGCGAAACAACCCATCGAAGAGCTAATCCGGCACCTGCACCTCGGCCAACGGGTTTTCATCCATGACCACTACATCGCCAACGAACAGATTGTCAATTATTTGCAGGCAGCCGACCTGCTCGTGCTACCATATCGCAGTGGCAGTGTGAGTGGCGTGGCCACCTTGGCGGCGACAGTGGGGTTGCCGATTATCGCCAGTACGGTCGGCGCCATCGCCAATCAAGCAGGGGTGGTGGCGCGAGTCGCGCCTGATCAACCGGATGCATGGCAGGCTACCATTACCCAGTTTTTTGCAAATAAACCCGCGCGAATCATCCCCACGCACGACACCACCTGGCAGCAATTACAGCAGGCAATCGAAGAGGTGTGGAATGACTGTAACGCCTAAACTCGCCGTGGTCATCCCGGTCTACAACGAGCTCCATACCTTGGAAGCCATCGTCACCAAATTGCACCTGCTGCCCTTTGCCATCGAAGTGATTGTGGTCGACGATGCCTCGACCGATGGCACCCGTGCCGTGGCGCAACGTCTCGCCGATACCCACCAGATTCAATTGATATGCCACCCCCACAACCAAGGCAAAGGGGCGGCGATTCGTAGTGCGTTGGGGGTGGTACAGGCACCGGTGGTGGTCATCCAAGACGCCGATCTCGAATACGACCCGCACGATTTTGTGGCGATGCTGGCCAAAATTGACGCCGGCGCAGACGTGGTTTATGGCACACGCTTTGGGCGGGGGATGCCAAAAGGGATGCTCCTCAGTCATTTTGTAGCCAATCGGCTGTTGACCTTGTGTTTCAATCTGAGCTATGGCAGTCATTTGAGTGATCTCGAGACCTGCTACAAAATGTGGCGCACCACCGTGCTGGCAGGCATCAGCATCGACAATGACCGCTTTGACATCGACCCTGAGTTGACGGCCAAAGTGGTCCGGAGCGGCTACACCATCCACGAAGTGCCAGTGGCGTATCAGGGGCGTCCTTATCGGGCAGGCAAAAAAATCAGGCCGCGCGATGCCTTTAGCGCATTGGTGGCGATATGGCGGTACCGGCACTGGCACAAATAATGTGCCAGCGCCCACGAGGATAGATTATGCGTGTGGTCATGTTGAGTAGCAGTGCGAGTCATCACCCCAGCCCACGCGGGCGCTGGTTGCCGTTGGCGCGGGCTGCAGTTGCCCACGGCAACGCCGTGACCTTCCTCGGCTTGCACCCCCACTACCAGACGTTGCAGTCACGGATGAGTCACGATGCGGGGGTGACGATTCAGCATGTGGCGCAAATGCATGTCGATGCGACGGGGCCGTTGCGCGGGGTACGGTTGTATGGCACCGCGTTGTGGGCGGCGTGGCAGTTAGCGCGGTATGCCAGCGCTTGTCGTCCCGATGTGATTTGCCTCTGCAAAGCGCAACCCATCAATGGGCTGGCGGCACTGATTGCCCAACGGGTGAGCGGGGCGCGGCTCATCCTCGATGTTGACGATGACGAAGCCGATTCCCACCAGTTTGCGCATGCCTGGCAACGCCACCTAGTGGCCTGGGGCGAGCAGTCCATACCACGCCACGCTAGTACGATTACTACCGCCAGCGCGTGGTTGCGCCAACGCTATGGCAGCAATGCCCTGCATGTGCCCAACGGGTTGGAGCCCGTCCAATTCGCACCGACTAGGCTTAGCGCCCAAACAGCGCTCCAACAGCGCTACCAATTACCACCACGCTACTTGCTCTACTTTGGTAATCTGGCCACGCAGAGCCACGGGGTCGATGTGTTGCTCCAGGCGCTCGCACAAAGTACGACCCGGCTGCCACTCGTGATTGCCGGTGATGGCCATGAGCGCGCCGCATTACAACAGCTGGCTGCACAATTAGGCATTACCGCGCGCTGTCTATGGCTCGGACAAATCGCTCCCAGCGACATCCCCACATTGTTGGCACAGGCGCAAGCGAGTATCGACCCCGTCCGCGCGACGATTGCCGCTGCCGCCCGTTACCCCCTCAAAATCTGCGAAAGCCTGGCCCAAGGAGTACCGGTCATCACCAGCCCGGTGGGAGATCGGGCTACGCTCGTCGGCGACGCCGGTATATTGGTGCCGGCTGGGGATAGTCAGGCCCTCGCTACGGCGCTCACGCAAATAAGTACCCAGGTGTTTGACAGACCGACAATCCAAGCCCAAGTTCGGTGGTTACAATGGACGCATGTGGCACCACGCTGGTTGGCCCATCATCATTTACTGGGGGATGTATGACAATATCAATCGTCATTCCCACCCGTAATCCCGACCACTGCACGCAATTAATCGCCCAATGTCGAGCCTACGGCTATCACGACATCGTGGTGGTGCACCCTGCCGGCACCCCAGCACCCCGCCATGCCCAGAGTATCACCACTGACGGGTTGGTGAGTGCGGCCGAAGCCCGTAATCGGGGTGCGGCTGCCTGTCAGGGCGAATACCTGTTTTTTGTAGATGACGACGTGCAATTCTTAACGGATGTACCTCGGCGCCTCGCGGATTGCCTGCAGAGTCCGTATATCAGTGCGGTGGGGGCGGTAATCGCCGATGCCCGCACCAACGGCTATTGGGTACGGTGTCTACACCGCGTCATGGCCGCCGGGCAACACATGACGCGGGTGCGGCATACGCCGGCGTTGCTCATGAGCATGGCGCTACTGGTACGGCGGCAGGAGTTTGTGGCGTGCCATGGGTTTGATACCACGTATGCTGGGGCGGCAGGCGAAGATGCCGATTTGAGCATCCGC
>DBCF01000216.1:0-1539 GCA_002292925.1 Roseiflexaceae bacterium UBA965
CGTACGTGTGGCTGTATTCGTACGCGTGGGTGTAGCCGTACGCGTGGGTGTAGCAGCTGCATTTATATTGGCCATTGTATTCGGAGTTGCTGTGGCAGGTACATTCTTTGACGTTTGTGCAGCCACATATTGTGGTAATACCAAAGTCAAAACGACCACAAGTGCGAGTACTATTACCAATACCCAGTGATTACTTCGAACGGTATAGTTCATCTGCACTACCTTTCTTACTTTGCATTTATTAGCCACCTTAACATTGACTACAGGGATTAGTTTCTACCAAAAAAGCTAAAATTACGTTAATTATTTAATATACACAAATTAATCTGTATTATTTATATTATTTGTAAATATTATATAGATTTTGCATTTTTCAAAAGCAAATATACATTCAAGAAATACTCATTCATCGCGATCGCTTACGCGGCTGCAAATAACCGCCTAGTCCCGACCACATCCGTATATGGAAGCAATCATCGGACATCGTGCGTCAATGAGCAGTATTTATGCAATCATGCTAGTCGTAACACAAAGCACATCAGTACGTCCGCACTTTTACAAACGAAATGGATGTTCCAGTCGAAATAACATTCATCTTTGTCAACGCATTTCGCCCACACACAACGGCACATTATTGAATTGGTATATTTTCAAACTGCACAACGAATTAAAATCACAAATTAATTGCATGATTTTAGCACTTGGGCGTATCAATGCACCGCCACACAACCAACGTACCGCTTAAAATTGGCGCAAATACTGTATTATGTCATCAAAATCGCACCATACCAGTTAACAATCACGCATCCGCACATACCAATAATGCGGGAGTGCGACATGACTTATGTCACCTTGATACACAAAGTCATGGCGCAATAGTACCTGTTGTGATGCGGTATTGCTAGTCAACGTATAGCCCACCAGTCGGGGCAACTTGAGGACGGTATCGGCGTAATTAAGCACCGTGGTCACCATCGTCGTTGCCACCCCTTGCCGCCAAAAATCTGGCACCACACCATACAACAATTCAATGCTGTCGGCTCCGCCAATAGCGGTCGGTTTGAGACCAGCATAGCCCACAAATACATCAGCATCATCAAAAAAAAGCCACGTACCGTAGCCCAACGTTTGCCAGCGCGTGACATTGGTGGCCACAATCTGGGTGATGGCAGCATCGCTCAGTGGCAAGCCATCAGCGCTTAGCCAGCGCATTGCCCGTGGGTCGGCATAAATACGCGCCAACAATGGGGCATCGTCTGAGTGGATGGGCCGGTGGTACATGGCTGTTCCTCGCACTAAACCATACAAAAACCACCACCGTGCATACGCACAGTGGTGGTTTTGGATCATCAACAATTAGTTGACGGTCAAGGTGCCCTTCATACCGCCGCCCAAGTGAGCGGGGTAGGTGCAGACGTAGGTGTAGGTACCGGCGGCTGGGGCGGTGAACTCAAGCGTTTCGCTGGCGCCTGGGGCCAACAAGGCGCTGCTAACAATGATGTTGGCTTTGTCAGCGGGCACATAGCCAGCGGCTTCGCC
>DBCF01000216.1:1640-26451 GCA_002292925.1 Roseiflexaceae bacterium UBA965
ACCTTTTCGCCGGCCTTGGCGGTCAAGCTGACGGGGGCATATGCCAAATTCTCACCGTCTGAACCAACGGTCAAACCACCACCGCTTGCGGCACCATCACTTGCACCGCCACAGGCGGCAAGGACGAATGCGCCAACCAACAATACACCCAATGCGATTTTGCGAACTGAGATCTTCATAGTGAACTAACTCCTCGTTACGTTGTTGTTCGATCCTGTTTTTCACAGTACGTGTATATTATCACAAACTCACCTGTTGTCAATTAAAAATGGATAATTGACACTGCACCGCCTCTGTGTCCTCTGCGTCCTCCGCGCGAGACAACAACATTACCCATTGGTAGGTGTGGCCGGTGTAAACGCCAAAATATCAATGCGGGGACGGCGCACTACAATCCAATCGCCACGATTCACCTTGGCCGTGCCGAGTTTTTTTGCCAAATCAGGGGCTGTGGCATGCGTCCGCACTCCCACCGTACCACCACCAATATCGAGTACAAATTCACAGTAGAGCGACTCGTAGGGCAGAGGCGTAGTGGGCAATTCCCACACCGCTACTTCTTGGACCTGGCCATAGACCAACGGCACTCCCACCGGCGAGCCGACATCCATCAAGCCACGACGGTAGGGCACCGACTGAAGCATGAATTGGCAAAGCAACAACACCAACTTAGCCGAGCCCTGTTGGCCGACCTGCGTCAAATCAATCAGGTGATGCCGATCAACCACCGGCAATGTCGCCACCAACGGGCTAGCCGCTTGGTTGTGAGGCACAGGGGGCGTCAAGACAATCGTCGGCAAGTAGCGCCGGCCATCGTGGTGGCGCTCGCCCTCGATGAGTTGGCTAAAGTGGCACGGCAAATCAAGCGCGTCGTAGGCAGCAAACAACATGATTATGGCGCCTTTGCGCTAATTGCCTCGCGGGCGGCGGCCACAAATACGGCTGGTTGAAACGGACTGACAACGAATAACAAGCCGTTGGCGCGACTAATGGCCACGAGGCAATCACGGTCGCTGGCAAGGCATTGATAGCGACCATATAATTTGCTGATAAAAACCCCTTGGTAGCCAAACACCCCCACATTGGTGGCCCAGCGCACATGGCGCATTTCGACAGTGAGGGGGAGTCGTGTGATAGCGGTGATTTGGGTAAACGGGATGCGCGTCGCCCGCCACCATTTGCGCCGGATGACCAATTGATCAGCCTGTACTTCGAGTTGGGCAGGCTGGCCAGCCCACATCCACCAAATCACCAGTAATACGATGGCAGCCAGTACCCCTGATGCGATGGCACCATAATAGGCCATCTCGTAGCGCACGAGGCCACTCAAGGCGAGAAATAAACCGGGCAATGTTAAGGCACCACCCACAAACACCACTCGTTGGGTTATTTGTTGGGCGTAATTATCGAGTAGGGCAGATTCATAGATTTGTGGCATCTGAATGCGCTTTCATGACTATTATACGCAATAAGTGCATCATACCATAGTGCGGTATCCTTGACCATCAACAACCGCAACGAGTATACTGTGCAGTATGGTGTTTTCATTTAAATTAGGAACAACATGGCGGCATATATAATTACCGTGGCCAACCACGACGACGCACAAACCACAGCCCTTTATCTTATCGGCGGTGCCGTTAGTGGTGACGATATTTCACGCTTGACGACCCAACTCCTGTGCGATCCCGTGATTCAACAGGCTGCGTGGTATGATTTGCACGCGCCAACCATTGATCTAATTGCCAGCCCAGGCTACGAAGTCGCCTTCCGGCCAGGTGTAACCGACAACGAAGCCGAGAGTATTGCCATTGGGGCGCAACGCTTGGGTATCACCGGCATCACCCAAATCCGCACTGTGCGCCGTACCCTCGGAGCCACACCGGCCTACAACGAATTGATTCAAACCCGCTGGGCAGTTGCTCCTGAGCAGACGAATGCCCGCCGTGACCTATATGTGCAGCTCCTCGCTGTGCCACCCCAACGCCCCGCCCACATCGCCGTCGTACCCATCCGGACGCTTGATGATGCGGCCTTGCTCACCCTCAGCCAAAAAAGCCTGCTCGCGCTCGATTTGATCGAAATGCGCACGGTCCAAGCGTATTACCAACGTATTGATCGTGACCCTAGTGATGGAGAGCTCGAAACCATTGCCCAGACCTGGAGCGAGCACTGCTCGCACAAGACATTTAAAGGACTGGTACATTATAGCGGAATCGATCACGACATCCCCCTCGCCCAACAGTCACTCCACCCGGCCTTGGTGGGGCTCGGCACCCACGCCGAAATCGATAGCTTGATCCGCACCTACCTGATGCGGGCCACCACCGCCACTGCCCCACACCTGCGCAACCTGACCTTGATTTCGGCCTTTGTCGACAACGCCGGGATTGTGGCGTTTGACGATGAATACGAATTGTCGTTCAAAGTCGAAACCCACAACCACCCTTCGGCACTCGAGCCCTTTGGCGGCGCCAATACGGGCATGGGTGGAGTGTTGCGTGATGTATTGGGGGTATCGGCGCAACCGATTGCCGCCACTGATGTCTTTTGTTTTGGGCCCAATGATGGCCAAATCGATACCTTTGGTGGCCAAGTATTGCCGCCCCATCAAGTCAGCGTCGGGGTGATTGCCGGTGTCCAAGATTATGGCAACAAAATCGGCGTGCCGATTGTCAACGGCGCCGTCTATTTCGACCCAGGCTATATCGCCAATCCGTTGGTGTTTTGTGGCACGGTGGGGTTGGCGCCCCAAGGCAAGCACCCCCGCAACATCGGCGTGGGCGACGTAATTGTAGTCCTGGGGGGACGCACCGGGCGTGACGGCATCCACGGTGCGACTTTTTCATCGATTGAACTCACCCACACCACCGCCCAAGAAGCAGGCAGTGCGGTGCAGATTGGCGACCCCATTACCGAAAAAAAGCTCATCGACGTGGTCATCCAAGCCCGTGACGCCGGTCTCTATAGCGCCATCACCGATTGTGGTGCCGGCGGGTTGTCGTCGGCCATCGGCGAAATGGGCGAACAGACCGGTGCTCGGGTGGAATTGTCACACGTGCCCTTGAAATATGCCGGCTTACAACCGTGGGAAATCTGGCTCTCCGAAGCGCAAGAGCGCATCGTGATGGCAGTACCGCCCCAGCATCTGGCCGCCTTATTGGCCTGTTGTGTTGCCGAAGAAGTCGAAGCCACGGCAGTAGGGACATTTGATGGCAGTGGTCGCTTGGTGGTCACCCACCACGATTTGGTGCTGGTCGATATTGCCATGCAGATGCTCCACGACGGGCGTCCCCAACGCGTGCTGACTGCCACCTGGCAACCAGCTACAATCCCTGCGCCGCAATGGCAACAGCTGAGTCACACGGCGATTTTGCACGCCTTGTTGGCCCACCCCAATATCGCCAGCCGCGCCCAAATCATCCGGGGCTACGACCACGAAATCCAAGGCCGCACCGTAGTCAAACCCTTGGTGGGGGCGGTCAGCGATGGCCCCGGCGATGCGGCGGTGCTGCAAATCCGCCCCGACGCCATGCAAGGGGTGGCGCTTGGTTGTGGCATGGCGCCGCAACTGAGTCAATTCGACCCCTATTGGATGGGGCTCGTGGCGATTGACGAAGCCCTACGCAACGTGGTGGCGGTGGGTGGTGACCCGCGCGCCTGTACTATTTTGGACAACTTTTGCTGGGGTGACCCCCGCCAACCTGACCGTATGGGCGGACTGACCCGCGCCACCGCAGCCTGCTATGATGCCGCCTTGGCCTATGGCACGCCTTTTATCTCGGGCAAAGATTCGCTCAACAACGAATACCGCACGGCGAGTGGTCAGCGCATCGCCATCCCCGGTACATTGCTGATTTCGGCAATGGCCTATCACCCCGACATCCGACATTCCCAGACTAGCGACCTCAAGCAGGCCGGGAATCTGCTCTATATCGTGGGCACAACCACCAATACGCTAGCCGGCTCTCATGCCGCCATGGTGGCAGGATTACCCAATGGTGCAGCATGGCAAATGCCTCGGGTTGATTTGGCACTCGCACCCCGCCTGATGCAGCAATTACACCACGCCATCCATGCCGGGCTGACCGTGGCGTGTCACGATATCAGCGACGGCGGGTTGGCGGTGGCGGCTGCCGAAATGGCGTTGGCCGGTCGCTTGGGGCTCCACATCGACCTCGATGCCGTGCCTAGTAGTAGCGACGACACCTTTGTGCGCTTGTTTAGCGAAAGCCCCAGCCGCTTCTTGGTCGAAGTGCCACAGGCGCACCAAGCCGCATTTAGCGCACTGCTTGCAGACATTCCCCATGCTGCGATTGGGCAGGTCAACGATGCTATGCAGTTGACAATCATGGCCAATGGCCAAATTTGTATCGATAGTGCGGTGGCCACACTTGTCACCCAATTCAACACAGCGATTGTATGATGAACCCAACCGACAACAACTACGACGCCTTTGTGGCCCATCTCATGGTGAGTCTACCTGAACTCGACGACCAGATTCGTGATGTGCAGTTTGCCGACGGCCATATTATCATTACCCGTGGTGACGAATCAGTGGCGGTGGATATTGAGCCGTTTGAGCGGGCCTACCGTCGCCGCCCCGATGCCGTAGATGCCGTGCTGAGTACGTTGTTGCGCGTTAGTCGTGGCGAAAAAGGCATTGCCGACCCCGGCTACCAAGCCATCGCCAGCCAAATCATCCCCCAACTTAAACCGATTGCCTTACTAGCCGATCTGATTGAACGGGGCGCAGAGCCCATCATCTACCGGGTCTTTTTGGCTGATTTAATCATCACCTACGCCATTCATGACGGCAAGCGCTTGTCGTATTTGACCGAAACCCAGCTAGAGCGCTGGAACGTCAGTGAACATACCGTGCATGCCCAAGCGATTACCAACCTCCACGAACGCTCCCAACACGTCCCCTATCACAAAGCGGGGAATGGGTCGCAACAAGTGGTGGTGTTTAATGTGAATGACGGCCTCGATGCCACCCGAATTTTGTTGCCTGATATCATCCAAGCCGCGAGCAACGATATCCCCGGAGATGTTGTGATTGGGATTCCCAATCGTGATTTTTTGGTAATTATCAGTGATGACGATCCCGATCGGGTCGCGGCGGTGGCACTCCAAATCACCCGCGACATGCGCCAACATACGCATGGCTTGAGTAATCGGTTGTTTACGATTAGCCACAATGAAGTACGCGAATACAACGGGGCGTAGGTATTCGCAAGGAAGGAATCCGCTATGGAAATCATTCTCTTCCTCCTCGCCGCTATAGTAATTATTTTGTGTGTGTTTGCAGGGTTATCCGCACAATCGCCGTTGTTTGTGTGTGTGGCAGTCACCGCCATGGTCACCGGCTTGTTTTCACCACTATGGCATTGGATGTATGGCATCGTCTATGCCAGCGAATTGGTCTATCTTGTTGGCCGTACATTGCCACTCGTCGCATTTTTGGGTGGCTGGGTAATGGTATTGCCTGCGATTGTAATTTTTGCCACGCTACGCCGACGCCTCGTTGACATCGGGTATCTCGGAATGTGGGGGGTTGCCGGTATCGTCTTTTTGTTTTTTTGGAGCATAGAAGGACTCGGCGCCCAATTTGGCATTTGGTCATACGACAACGAAGTCACAGCCCTCGGTGTGCCAGTTACCTTATATTTAGCGTTACTCCACACATTATGCGCCGTGATTGTGCTCCGCATGATGTTTGAATACTGGCGCGTTTCGGTTGGCACCACCCTGCAAATCATCCCAATTATTTTTGGTTTACAAATTTTTTGTTATGCGGTAATTGGGTCACCATTCTATGCCATGTCGTTATTGACTGGAGCTAGTGGCTTGACCGCCTTTGGATTGATTTGCTCAATACTATTGATTCTGTGGGGCATCCATATTGCAATTACGTCGCTCTTACAGATTCAATTCAATACCACCAACACCGCTGGTATGCCGATTATTGACCTCGCGGTGCTCGAAGAACTCACTCGTTACCAACAACCAAAGCCACCCCACGAATAATTTGTTTTGGTCAACAAAAAATGCCCAACACCACCAAATAGTGCATGGTGTGGGCATTGTTTTTGCAAAAAACGAGCAACCTAAGTGCGGCGACGACACACCGCGATACCATCACGAATAGGCAAAATCACCGACTCGAGGTCGATATGATGCATGATGGCACGGTTGAATTCTTGGATACCGCGTACAATCGGGGCGGCTTCGTCAGCCGGTTCAAGGACTAAGGCATTGCACAACACGTTGTCAGCCACCAAAATCCCACCACGGCGCAACAACGGCACACACATTTCGAGGGCTTGCAAGGCTTCTTGTTCGTTATTGAGATGGCGCAAAATATCCAGAAAGATTAAGTCAAACGGCCCACGCATATGCGATAATTCGCGAAACCAATCGCCTTCGTGGATTGAGAAACGATCACTATATCCTGCTTTGGCAACCCATTCACGGGCACGGGTATAGCGTTCAGGGTCTTTTTCGATGGCAGTCAACCGACCTTCTGGGTGCTGTACCAACGCACGCAACAACCAGATGGCCGCATAGCCGGTGGCCGTACCGATTTCGAGGGCATCACGCACCCCACTGGTCCGCGCCAACATGTACAAAAATTGCCCTTCGACGGCACCCACAAGTGGCCAGCCGTGCTCACGACCGATGCGCTCCATGTCACTCAATGGTGATGGGCGGGGGGGCATCAAGCCACTCAAATAATCTTCGATGGCAGCATTCGTGATATCGTCACGCATGGCACACTCCTTTTTTAATGGCATATCGGGCAGATTGTACCATACACAAGCAGCGATGTATAATAGAGAGAATTGAAACAGATGGAGTGAGTCATGAGCACTGATGCAACCATGCCACGCTACGATCGCATCGTATCGCTGGTGTTATTAGTTTTGTTAGGGATGGCCGTGGTGTTTTTGGTGGATATCAACCCCAACATCATTCGAGCCCAACTCGGCGGCGACTTGCCCGTTATCACCGTATCATGGGTGATTTTGGCAGCTATCGTGGTACTGATTAGCACCGGTGCTGATTTATTTACCCGCGACCACCCCCAAGTCCATGCCCGGCCCTTGTGGTTGCTCAATTTGCGCTTCACCGTAATTGAGTTGGCGCCAGGATTTTGGATTTTGCCAGCATTATCGGTGATTACCACCTTCACCTTTTTTCGCTTGTTTAGTTCTGGGTTACAAATGCTGGCATTTGTGTTGGCGTTGATTTCTACCGGCGTGTTGTTGCTGGCGTCACTCATTGCCCAACATTACTCGATGGATCGCCAACCCGAAATCCGCCAAGTGGCCCTCATGGTACTCCAAGGTCTCGCCCTGTTGATGGCTTTTGGCTTGTTTAGTGCCATCTATTACGCTCATTTACGCACCCTCTACTCGGCAGTATTTGTGGGGAGCTGTGGCGCATTGTTGGCCTATGCCCAACTACAATGGACGCAGACCAAAGCCAACCTCGGCTTGCTTTCGCTGATGGTCGGGTTTATTTTGGCGCAGGCGTTGTGGGCCCTCAATTATTGGTCGGCGCCGTTTTTGTTGGGTGGCGCCTTGTTATTGGTAATTTTTTATGTGGTAACCGGCATGCTCCAGAACTCCCTCACCGAAAACGCCAGCACCCGCACCTATTGGGAATATGCCATCATCGGCAGTGTGTTGATGGTCGCCATCATCGGCGCGGTGTTATAGAGAGCCGCAGCAGACTGCGGCTTTACGGCTATCTTTATCTCGCACAGGGCACATACGAAGTCGGAAGCGGGAAGTCGAAAGTATAAAGTAACGTGGGAAGTCCGTCAATCATCCGCTGGCAAGCCAACGAGATTCTACGCTACGGTTGCACGCAGCTGACATGGAAAATACTAAGGTAAAGGACACTTCCAACTTCCTCCTTCAAACTTCCTACTTTCAATAAGTAGTCCAGCCGCCATCGACAGCCAACACCGTCCCCGTGACAAATTTAGCATCGCTCGACAACAAATAGGCTGCGGCGGCGGCCACGTCTTCGGCACTGCCAAAATCGCCCGTGAGGGGTTGGAGTTGGGTGAGTCGTGCCCGAATATGGTCGTTTTGTTGGGCCCGTTGGCTCATCGGCGTGGCAATCAACCCCGGTGCAATCACATTGACCCGTAATCCTTGGGGGGCATAATAGGCCGCCATAGATCGTGACAACCCGATGATGCCCGCTTTGCTGGCGGCATAGGCGTGAGTGGCAAAGTCAGCGTCGCCCCCTACCAACCCCAACACCGACGCCACATTGACAATTGCGCCTCGACTCGCCAACAATTGTGGTAAGCAGGCCTTGCTCATCACAAATTGGCTGGTGAGATTCATGTCGAGGGTGGTATGCCAGCCCTCGAGGGTACATTCCCCCACTGGGCCATCGCCAAAGCGCCGTCCACTCCCCCCAGCCGCATTACACAAGCCATCAATCTGCGGGATTGCAGACATGGCGGCGAGTACTGCAGGAGCATCGGTTAAATCCAGCGGTATTATAGTAGTGGCAGCAATACCCAACGTCGCGAGGCCAGCGGCATCACGATCGACCGCGATAATCTGGGCACCTTCGGCATGCAAGCGTAGCGCTGTCGCACGACCGATACCGCTGGCAGCCCCAGTGACGACGATGATTTTTTCAGCAAAACGGTGCATGCGTTATATCCTTTTGAAAAAAACAAGATAAAAAACCGTCGTGGCACAAGGCCACGACGGTTTCGTAGTCAATACCTTAGGCGCGGGCTTGGGCGAGGGCTTCGTTCAAGGCCCGAGCGGCGTAGACTTGGACCATAGCACGGCGATATTCTTCGGAAGCGTGAATGTCGCCGAGGTAATCCATGTCGTCACCAGCTTTGGCTGCGGCAGCCTTGACGGCGGCAGCGTCGCCGTTGCTGCCAATCAATGCGTTTTCACACGAAGCTTGACGCACGGCTTGGGGGCCAGCACCGGTCACGGCCACACGGGCAGCGGTCACCACACCATTGCTGATAGTCACCATGGCGGCCACACCGACAATGGCGTAGCGTGAGGCAGGGTGCTTGAGCTTGGCATAGGCGGCGCCTTGGCCTTTTTGCAAGACCGGCACAGTGACTTTGGCGAGGATTTCGCCGCTGTCGAGGGCCGTGGTCAGCATCGAGACAAACAAGTCGTCGGCAGCGATTTGGCGTGAACCATTGGCGCTTTGAGCAGTCACTTTGCCACCCAATGCCAAAAATACCGCAGTCAAATCGGCGGCGGGGTCGGAGTGTGCCAATGCGCCACCGATGGTGCCACAATTGCGCACTTGGATGTCGCCGATTTGGCCAACACAGGCGGCAACCACGCCACAGGCTTGCTTGACAGCGGCCGAAGTGGCGATGGCGTGGTAGGTTTCACCGGCACCAATGGTCAATTCAGCCCCATTGACGGCGATACCCTTGAGGTCGGCCATGCCGGCGATGTCGATCAACACCGATGGTTGGCTGAGGCGGAGCTTCATGGCTGGGATGAGCGAATGCCCACCAGCCACCAATTTGGCGTCTTCGCCGTGTTGTTGCAACAACACCAAGGCTTCAGCCACGCTATTGGCTTTTACGTATTGAAACGCAGCAGGAATCATGAGTCGGGTACTCCTTTTGCACTAGCAAACTTAACCGCGGGTGGCGTGCCAGATCTTCTCGGGGGTGGCCGGCATTTGCATGTGGCGTACACCAAAGGGAGACAAGGCATCAATCACGGCATTCATAATACACTGGGCACTCCCAATCGTGCCAGCTTCACCGGCGCCCTTGACGCCAAGTGGGTTGACCGGGCTGGGGGTAACGGTATGGCTAATTTCGAAGTCAGGCAACATGCTGGCATTGGGGATGGCATAATCCATCAACGTCCCTGCCAACAATTGACCATTGTCATCATACACGGCATTTTCGTAGAGTGCTTGGGCCATCCCTTGGGCGATACCGCCGTGGAGCTGACCATGCACGATGCGCGGATTGATAATGTTACCGACGTCGTCTACTGCCACGTAGCGTTTGACTTCGACCGCACCGGTGTCGGGGAATACTTCGACGACACTGATGTGCGTGCCAAACGGGAAGGTACAGTTGGGTGGGTCGTAGTAGGTCGTTTCGTCGAGGAAGGGCTCCTCGCCTTCTGGCATACTCGCACCAACCGAGGCGTACAAGGCGATTTCACCAAAGGTCTTGGATTTGTCGGGCGAACCCTTCACCGAGATTTTGCCGTCAGCAAAAATCATGTCTTCGGGGTTTGCTTCGAGCAAATGCGCCGCAAGACGCTTGGCTTTTTCTTTGATTTTGCGGGCTGATTTGACCATTGCAGTCCCACCCACTGCCAGGCTCCGGCTGCCATAGGTGCCGTAACCAAAAGGGGTACCTGCAGTGTCAGAGTGCTCAATCAACACGCTGTCGTAGGGCACACCGAGCTCATCGGCCACAATCTGGGCAAACGTGGTTTCGACTCCTTGGCCGTGAGGGAGCGAGCCGGTGGTGACGACGACTTGACCGGTCAAGTGAATGCGCACGTTGGCACTTTCCCAGAGACCAGCACCCCACCCTTGGCCATTGGCCCAGGCCGTCGGTGCCACACCACAGATTTCGACATACGAGCTAATCCCGATGCCGAGATAGCGGCCTTGGGCGCGGAGCGTTGCTTGCTCTTTGCGCAAGTCGGCGTATCCCACATTGGCCAATGCTTTGTCGAGCGCTGGGGCATAGTTGCCACTGTCATACGGCAACAAGCCGAGGCCGTTGTCGTAGGGGAACTCAGTGGGGGGGATGAAGTTGCGGCGGCGTACTTCCGCAGGATCCATGCCTAATTCCGCTGCAAAGCGATCGACAATCCGTTCGATCAGATACGAGGCTTCGGGGCGGCCGGCACCACGGTAGGCATCAACCATGGCGGTATTGGTATAGGTCGCAATCACATCAATCGACACGTTAGGAATTTTGTAGACACCGGTGACGATCCGGCCATAGAGCGTGGTAGCGACACCAGGCGCAATGGTCGACAAATAGGCACCCAAGCCGGCATAGGTTTTGACGCGTAAGCCGGTGATTTGGCCATCACGCGTGCCACTCAATTCAACGTCGGTGACGTGATCACGCCCGTGGGTCGACGATTTGAAGTTCTCAGAGCGGTCTTCGACAAACTTGACCGGACGGCCAATTTTGCGCGAAATCCACATACAAAACACCATATCGGGGTAGACGAAGATTTTTTGACCAAAGCCACCACCAACATTGGGTGCAATGACGCGCAGTTTGGTTTCGGGGATGCCAAACACAAACGCCGTCAACAACAACCGCATCACGTGGGGGGCTTGGGAGCTGGTCCACAACGTGAATTCGTTGGTTGAGGATTCGTAACGGGCAATCGAGCCACGTGTTTCCATCGGGGTTGCCATCAAGCGCTGATTGACAATCCGCTCTTTGACCACGACTTCGGCGCTGGCCACGGCGCGGTTGGTGCCTTCGCGGTTACCAGCCGACCACTCAACGACCACGTTATTGGGGGCGTTTTCGTGGAGCTGGGGGGCACCGGGTTGGGTGGCTTTTTCGGGGTCGACCACCACGGCGAGTGGTTCGTAATCGACATCGATCAGGTCAAGGGCATCGCGGGCAATGAAGCGGTCTTCGGCGATAACCACGGCCACAGCTTCACCCACAAAGCGCACCACATCCACCGCCATGGCGCGAGGGGTGTTCATATTGTTTTTGAAACCACCAGCAGGCCAGGCGCATGGTAACGGGTTGACGTCGAGCAAATCCTTGCCGACAAACACCGCAACCACGCCAGGCAGCGCAGCGGCTTTTTGGGTATCGATCGAGAGAATGCGGGCGTGGGCATATGGGCTACGTAACACCGCGGCATGCGTCATGCCGTTGAGTTTCACATCATCCAAAAAATTTCCCTGGCCGGTGATGAGTTTGGGGTCTTCACGCCGTTTAATGGCGCGACCAATCATCGGCGTCGTTGTTTCAGATGTCATCGTTGAACCTCCTACACGCACGATTTACTGCCAAATCATTTGAGAATGGATAACCGCCATTAGCCATCACCCCACCTTAGACGTTGGGGGCGCTTACTTCCTCACCACGCATTTTGGCGGCGGCATATTGCACTGCCCGCACAATGTTGTGGTAACCGGTGCAGCGGCACAGATTGCCTTCGAGACCATGACGCACTTCGTCGTCAGTGGGGTTGGGGTTTTGTTGGAGCATATCGTATGCCGACATAATCATGCCTGGCGTACAAAAGCCACACTGCAACCCGTGGCATTCCCAGAATCCCTCTTGTAAAGGATGCAGATTGCCGTCTTGGGCGAGCCCTTCGATGGTGGTGACACTGGCATGGTCACACCGGGCAGCCAACGTCGTACATGACTTGACACTGTTGCCATCGACCACGACCACACATGCGCCACACTGGCTGGTATCACACCCAATGTGTGTACCGGTCAGATTGAGTTGTTCGCGCAAGTAGTGCACCAACAACGTGCGATCTTCGACATCGCTGGTATGGGACTTGCCGTTCACTGTTACCGTAATCCTAGCCACGCAGAGCCTCCTCTTCATCACATCGACAGCGCCGATATCTGTACCTAGACAACTACGTCTAGTGAAACAGTAAAAAAACTACCGCCCACGCCCGAGCAAATACCCAATCACTGCACCGATGACCACCAATGCCACTTTACCGGCGGTGGAATTCAACCATTCGCCAACCAAACCAGCAACCAATGTCTCGGGCTTGAGTTGCTCTGATTCACTGAGCACCACGCTCCGGCGCACCGGCTCACTCACTGGTGCCGCTGGGGCAGCAGGCGCATCGGGAGCAGCAGGCGCATCCGGTGCCGCTGGGGCGTCAGCCACGGCGGGCACTTCGGCCACTTCCGCCACCACGGGGGCCCGTTGAGCAATTTGGGCTTCGAGAGCCTTGATGGCTTGACCAATCAACTGCCGCGCTGCACCTTCGATTAGGCGTTGACCGACGCTGGCGAGCATGCCACCGATTTGGGCTTCGCCACCGTATTTCAACAATGTTTTACCATCGGGCAACGTCTCGAGTTCGACAGTGCCAACGGCATCGACCACGCCATTCGAGCCTTTACCCGCCGCGACCAACTTGTAGTAGCGTGGGGCATCGACATCTTCGAGGCGGATTTTGCCGCTATAGACCCCTTTGATGCCGGCCATACCCAGTTTGACCACTCCTTCAAATTGATTCTCACCAATTTGTTCGAGTTTTTCACAGCCAGGCACCACACGGGCAAGCACATCAATGTCATTCAAGGCGGCCCACACTTGGGTTTGGGGAGCGTTGATTGTCGCAGTACCAGAAATCTTCACGGGTAACTCCTTGGTGATAGATACAACAGAAAATAATGCCCACGCAGGGTATTATTTTTACAACAGATAAACCAATCTACAAAGGTCAACCCAACGTGTTGATAGCGCAAACGGAATATGCACGCACGATGGGTGTTTGACACAATACAATGCGTATAGACAAACGTGTTTTATACTTTAGTATGCTACGATTATACGCTTCTTTTGTCAACATTCCAATAGCGTTTTGTCAAGATTCCAATAGCAGAGAAAGTGCACGGAACAACATGCCACCACATCATTTTTCGATGACCTTTAGTGCCACCCCACACGCAGATTCCGTCGTGTTTACCGACCTCCCCGATACCCAATCAGCCCCGATGCAAGGGCTGTTGGTAGCGCTCGGGCAATGTACTATCCTCACCCTCCACAGTATCTGCCAACGCCAACGCCAGTCCGTACAGCGGTACCGCTGTACACTGACCGCCCAGCAACGCGACGCCCATCCGCAGATTTTTGAAACCATCACTATGCAGATGCAGGTAATTGGGTATACACTTGACCCCAAACGCATGGCACAAGCGTGGCACCTCGTGCCCAACTATTGTCCGGTGCATGCCACCATTGCTATGAGTTGCCCGATTAACCACCACATCACCCTCGAGGAGGCAGTATGACTACTATTTGTATGACCACTCCGTTTGGCGAAATCTACGTCCAGCTGGCCGTACACGAAGCGCCGCTCACCGTGGCCAATTTTTTGGCCTATGTCCGTGACCAGGCCTACCACGATGGGCGGGTGTGGCGCACGGTGGTGACGAACCCAGACAACCAACCCAACAGTAGCGTCAAAATCGATGTGATTCAGGCGACCAGCGCCGACGGCTACACCAAATTGCCCGCCATCCCCATCGAACGCACCAGCACCACGGGGCTGCGCCACCAGGACGGCACAATTTCGATGGGACGATTTGCGCCAGATTCGGCCCAGGCTGATTTTTTTATTTGTATTGGTGATCAACCCGAGCTTGACTTTGGCGGTACCCGCAACCCCGATGGCCAAGGCTTCGCGGCGTTTGGCCAAGTGACCCAAGGGATGGATGTAGTGCGGATAATCCATCAGCAACCCCAACACGAACAAACCCTCACCCCAGCCATTGTAATTACGTCAATTACTGTGATTGCCGACGCATAATTACCAGGCCGCACCAACTGCATTGCGCAACGGTTTGTTAATCGTTTGACAATATTGGCATATCGCCCGTATAATTTCGCCCACAGGAACATCAAACTCTTTGACATCTGCGACTGACTGCAATGACGCGTCACACGGCAATTGTTGCCGTGACGCACTTGCAAAGCGTCTCTCATGTGAGGTAAGTGCATGCAATATCAATGCGGAGCAAATCTGCTTGAGCTCGTCTCGGGAGACATTTGTGATCAACGTGTTGACGCAATTGTCAATGCCGCCAATGAATCACTTGCGGCAGGCGGTGGCGTATGTGGCGCAATTCACTACGCCGCTGGTAGTGAATTAGCCGTGGCATGTCATGCCATCGGCGGTTGTCCAACCGGCGAAGCCCGGATTACCCCCGGATTCAAACTCAAAGCCAAATACGTCGTACATGCCGTTGGCCCACGCTGGCATAGCCGGTCTGGTGATGCCGAATTGCTCGAATCAACCTACCGCAGTGCGCTGACGGTAGCCAGTGAAAATGGCGTAGAGACCATCGCATTCCCATCGATTAGCACGGGGATTTTTGCCTATCCACTCGACGAAGCCGCCACCATTGCCATCCGTACCGTGGCCCGCTTCCTCGAATCACAGTCACAAATCACCCTCGTCCGCTTTGTCTTCCTCAACGAAGAAACATTTACGGCGTATCGTTATGCCGCCCGCCGCCAACTCGCGAGTGCCGACATCAGCGCCAAGTAATTAATCTGCATTTACCCCACACACCGCACATGCATTGTCAGGTGCGGTGTTTTGTATTGAAACAAAACCACGCACTATACGTCTGTATATACATGTGCATGACTGCACATATACACCAAGTTTCGTAGGAGTAATTCACCATGAATCGTCGTCTTTTTTGGAGCATCCTCACGATGAGCCTCTTTTTAATGGCCTGTAGTACTCCGTCTACCACCAACCCCGCCCAAATCATCGGCACTACAGAATGGCATTTGACCCAACTCAATGGCACGGCAATTACCACACCCGTCGTCACCTTGCAACTCACCGATACCACCATTGGTGGCCAAGGTTTTTGTAATTCATACCATGGTCCCCTCACAATCGCTGGCAACACCGTCAAATTCGATAGTATTGCGTCTACTCGGCGGATGTGTGTCGAAGATGGGGTCATGCAACAAGAACAAGCCTACTTCGCAGCCCTGACCGCCACGACGCAGGTCGCACTCAATGGCACACAATTGCAGTTGCGTGACGCCAGCAATACGGTAGTTCTTGTTTTTGAAAAATAATACCCTTCACAAGGAGCGGTAATGAAACACCTCATCGTCTTGTTCGGAATCCTCGGATTTTTCGTCGCGTGTAGTAATCCACCGGCAACACCCACAGTCGTGCCCACTGCAGTGTTGCCCACTGCCATGTTGCCGTCACCCACGATTGTGCCCACCACAGAGCCAGTCACCACGCCACAGCCTGCCATAATGACCCCATATGAAGACATTGAATGGCAATTAACCCAACTCAACGGCAAATTGATTACGCAAACACCGCCGCCAACCATTAAATTCACCAATATGATGTCAATTGCAGGCGAAGGCTTCTGTAATAGCTATTCTGGTAACTATACCGGCGGGATGGCGTCTATTTTGATTGGCAATATTGCATCTACGAAAAAAGCCTGCGCCGATCAGACACTCATGAGCCTTGAATCAGAGTATTTCGATACCATCATTACCGTCATGTATGTGATGGCAACCGACGACACCTTGACATTATTTAGCGCAAACGAAACCGTCCTCGCAATATTTACGAAAAAATAACCTTTTCACGGGTGCATTTCTTATTGATAGGAATGCACCCGTGCTACAATAACCCCGGTTTCGTCGTAAATACCCCTCACAAGAAAGGCACCGTCGCAATGATGCAACTGCCCCAGTCAAAGATTGATTTCTACCGCACGAATGGGTTCGTACAAATCGACAATGTATTTAGCCCAGCCGAGCTGGCCGAACTTGCCGGTGCCATGGACGAAATCATGACCAGCAACGAAGGAAGCTCGATCCAAACCGATCGCGCCGGTGGTAATTACTACAAAGTCCTCAACCAACGGGTCAATACGTGGCGTGACCACGGCGTCATGGCCAAATATTCGTTGCACCCCCGCCTCGCTGATTTGGCGCTCCAACTCACCGGTGCAAGTGGTATCCGCTTGTTCCACGACCATGCCTTGTGGAAGATGCCCGGCGACTCCAAACCCACCCCGTGGCACCAAGACTTCCCCTATTGGCCAATGAACGAATCGGGGGCGCTGTCGGCGTGGATTCCCATGCACGATGTCGACGAAGCAAACGGCTGTATGATGTTTGTGCCTGGCTCACACACCAAAGGCAAGCTCACCGGCGTCGATTTGGTCAATCCCCAAGATATTTTTGAATTCGAGGAGAGCAAAGGGATTGACCGCAATAGCGCCGTCAAAGTACCGCTCAAAGCCGGCTCTATCACATTCCACAACGGGCTCTGCTTCCACTATGCCCACGCCAACAATTCGGATCAAGCACGGCGCGTATTGGCGTTGATTTTCTTCCCCGACGGTACCACCTTCAATGGCAAACCACACATCATCACCAACGACCAAGGATTGGTCGAAGGCCAACCCATCGCCGGTGGCTTGTACCCCTTAATTGTCAAAAAATAATTGCAAACAAGACCCGTGTAGAGACGCAGCCGGCTGCGTCTCTACACGGGTCTTGTGGTGTTAATTTACCATTCGGCGACGGCACCATCTTTGTGGCGCCAGACTGGATTTTTCCAGTTATGGCCTTCTTTGGCCTTGGCGCGTACATATTCTTCGTTGATCTCGATGCCCAAACCGGGACCATTGGGAATTTTGACCATACCGTTTTCGTATTTAAACACGGTGGGGTCAACGAGATAATCGAGCAAATCGTTGCCTTTGTTGTAATGAATCCCGAGGCTTTGCTCTTGGATGGTGGCGTTGTGGCAGGTGGCGTCGATTTGTAGACAGGCCGCCAAGGCAATCGGGCCAAGCGGGCAGTGGGGAGCCATGGCAACGTCGTAGGCTTCGGCCATACTGGCGATTTTTTTGCACTCGGTAATCCCACCGGCATGCGACAAATCGGGTTGGATGACGTCGACCAAGCCGTCGGCCAAAATACGTTTAAAGTCCCAACGCGAAAACAAGCGCTCGCCAAGGGCAATCGGGATGGCCGCCGCATTGACAATATCGCGAAGGGCTTCGTAGTTTTCAGACAACACCGGTTCTTCGATAAACAACAATTGATGCGGTTCGAGCGCACGGGCGAGTACTTTAGCCATGGGGCGATGCACGCGGCCATGGAAATCCATCGCAAAGCTGACGTCGGGACCGACAGCGGCGCGCACCGCGGCGGCCCGTTCTGCCGCCAAATCGATTTTGCCCGGCGTGTCGAGATACATCAATTCTTCGGTGGCATTCATTTTGAGGGCGCTAAATCCTTGGGCCACCGCTTTTTTGGCGGATTCGGCGATATCGTCAGGCCGGTCGCCACCAATCCACGAATAGACCCGGATCGAATGACGCACCGCACCGCCCATCAGTTGATAGATGGGGACGCCATAGCGCTTGCCTTTAATATCCCACAAGGCTTGGTCGATGCCAGCGATGGCACTCATCGCCAAGGCGCCGCCGCGATAAAAGCCACCACGGTAGAGCACCTGCCAGATGTCTTCGATGTCGTTGGGGTCACGGCCAATCAAGTATTCACTGAGTTCATTGACGGCGGCGGCAGTGGTGGCAGCCCGCCCTTCGACAATCGGCTCGCCCCAGCCGCTAATGCCTTCATCGGTTGATATTTTCAAAAAAAGCCAACGGGGCGGGACGGTGAATAGCTCGATACCGGTGATTTTCATCGCATGTTCCTTTGATATAGCGGTATGAATAGTGTGTACGCCCATCATACCGCAATCGTGGCGTGCCGTCGGATGATTCGGGCGATTGGCCCATCGTTGGGATGATTCGTATGTGTATTGGGCGCGACGATTGGTGGACGTGCGCGGGCATGCCGCGCACCTGCTATTTCATGCTTCCGATGTCACACTTCCTCTACTTCCATTGAGCCCCTACTTCATACTTCCGACGTCACACTTCCTACTTCCATTGACGCCTTCACCATTATCCTCGTACAATGAAGCCACACTATCACCTGTTATCATGCCCGGGAGGAGCAGATTATGACCACACCATACCGTACCCGTCAAGAGATCCTCGATCTCTCGCGAGAGACCACCTTGTATGAATGGACATCGCAAAAAGCAATTAAGCCGATGGTCATCGACCGTGCCGAAGGTATTTATTTGTGGGACGTCGACGGCAAGCGCTACATGGACTTCAATTCGCAGTTGATGTGTGTCAACATCGGTCATGGCGACCAACGGGTCATCGATGCCATCACCGCTCAGCTCAAACAAATCGCCTACGTGGCCCCCACCGCCGCCACCACCGCAGTACGCGCCGAACTAGGCCGCTTACTCAAAGAAATCACCCCCGGCAATCTGAGCAAAGCTTTTTTCACCAATGGTGGGGCTGAAGCCAACGAAAACGCCATCAAAATCGCCCGCGCCTTCACCGGCCGCCACAAAATCATCGCCCGCTACCGCTCATACCACGGCGCCACCGCCGGTGCCATCACCCTGACCGGCGACCCCCGCCGCTGGGGCGCCGAGCCGGGCATCCCCGGTGTCGTACGCGCCCCCGACCCCTACCGCTACCGTTGTCGGTTTTGTGGCAGCAAGAGTGGCTGTACCCTCGACTGTCTCAACAGCATCGAAGATATCATCATGTTTGAAGGGCCGCATACCGTGGCCGCCATCATCGTCGAGTCGGTGGTTGGGACCAACGGCATCATCATCCCCCCCGACGGCTACATGCAAGGCCTGCGCCAACTCTGTGACAAATACGGCATTGTCTTGATTTGTGACGAAGTCATGAGTGGCTTTGGCCGTACCGGCAAATGGTTCGCCGTCGACCATTGGAATGTCGTCCCCGACATCATCACCATGGCCAAAGGGCTCACGTCGGCCTATGTGCCCCTCGGCGCCGCCGTGGTCAACGACACCATCGCCGAATACTTCGAAGACCGCCCATTGCTGGCCGGCCTGACCTACAACGCCCATTCGGTGGGTTGTGCCGCCGCCGTAGCCTGTATCAACGTCTACAAATCGGATAATTTAATCGAAAACGCCGCCCGCATGGGTGACATTTTGAGCGTTGAACTCGAAAAAATGAAGGCCAAGCACCCTTCGGTCGGTGATGTGCGCTCGATTGGGTTGTTTAGCATCGTCGAATTGGTCAAAAACCGTGAAACCCGCGAACCACTCGTCCCCTACAACCCCAAGCCCACCGAGTTGGGACCGATGCCCGCGTTCAATCAGTTCTTGCGTGAAAACGGCGTCTTTACCTTTGTGCGCTGGAATACCTTCTTTTGTAACCCACCCCTCACCATCACCGAAGCCCAACTCCGCGAAGGACTCGAAATCATGGATCGCGGGCTCGACATTATCGATGCCAGTCTGGCATAAAAGGAAATAATCATGCAGGTCTATCGTAATTTCATTGGCGGTGAATTCGTGCAATCCCAAGGCACCCGCCGCCTCGCCAATACCAATCCCGCCAATACCAACGACGTGCTCGGTGAGGCGATTTTGGCCACCAAAGCCGAAGCCGCTGCCGCCGTCGAGGCCGCCGCTGCCGCCTTCAAAAGCTGGCGCCGTATGCCCGCCCCCAAACGGGGCGCGATTGTCATCAAAGCGGCCCAGATTATGAGCGAACGCAAAACCGAAATCGCTCGCACCCTGACCCGCGAAGAAGGCAAACTCCTCAGCGAAGCCATGGGCGAAATGCAACGGGCCATCAACATTGCCGAATTCTGTGGGGCCCATGGTCGCCGCCTCAATGGCGAAGTCATCCCCCTCGAATTGGCCAACAACGTGGGCTATACCATGAAAGAACCGGTAGGCGTGGCGGCCATCATTACTCCGTGGAACTTCCCTGCCGCCATTCCCATCTGGAAAATCGCCCCAGCGCTGGTAGCCGGCAACTCGGTTGTCTTCAAACCCGCCTCACTCGTGCCCGCCACCGCCGAACTGTTGATGCAATGCTTCGTCGATGCCGGCTTGCCGGCTGGCGTGCTCAACATGGTCATTGGCTCGGGCGGTGAAGTAGGCAATACCTTTGTCGATCACCCCGATGTGCGCCTAGTATCGTTTACCGGCTCAACCGACATTGGTTTGGGCATCTACAAACGGGCTGCTGGACGGGGGATCCGCGCCCAATGCGAAATGGGTGGCAAAAACCCCGTCATCATCTGTGACGATGCCGACATTGATTTGGCCGTGTCAGGGGTCTACAACGGTGCCTTTGGTTCGACCGGGCAACGCTGTACTGCCACCAGCCGCGTTATCGTGCAACACGGCGTGGCCGATGCCTTCCTCGAACGCTTGTTGGCGCAGGTCAACAAAATGAAAATCGGCAATCCTCTCGATGCCGATGTCGACATGGGTCCCAGCGTCGATGCCTCACAACTCAAAACAGTGCTTGATTACATCGATATCGGCAAAAACCAAGGCGCCGAGCTACTTACTGGTGGCAATCGCATCACGAGTGGCGAATATGCCAATGGCTTTTTTGTGGAACCGACGATTTTCGACAAAGTGCGCACCGACATGCGCATCCACAACGAAGAAATCTTCGGGCCGGTGTTGTCGGTCATCCGCGTCGAAAGCTTCGACGAAGCCATCGACGTCGCCAATCATAGTGAATTTGGGCTGACGTCGAGCATTTATACCCGCGATTTGAGCCGCACCTTCCGCTATATCCACGAAATCGAAACGGGCATTACCCACGTCAACTCCCCCACCCTCGGCGGCGAAGCCCAAATGCCCTTTGGTGGCATGAAAAACACCGGCGTCGGCCCCCGCGAGCAAGGGACTGAAGTCTTTGATTTCTATACCGAAACTAAAGCCGTCTATATCGACTATACCGGTGCCAAACGCGAAGGCAAATTGTACTAGATCAACGTGCGCACCACCAACACAGACACGCCACTGCGGATAATCCGCAGTGGCGTGTCTGTGTCATGAAGCCTACGAAACCACTTGGCCTAACAATAGTTTGGCATGATACCGAATGCTCTCAATATCACTTGCCGTAGGGGCAAGTTTGGCGTAACGTTCGAGGTAAATCATCGCCATATGGGGCAATCCGAGGCGACCCAATATCAAACCATAATCACGCACATCGGGAGCAGAATTGGGATTAAGTATGAGGATTCGTTCAATTGCACTCGCCGCATTTGCGAAATCAGACTGTGACACGTAACTCCCTTTGATGTTGCGCAATACACGCGTAATCACCGTATGCGGTGACGGTGGTTCCAACATCTCTAGTAAGGGAGTATGCACCCCTTGCTGAATAAGATACGCCGCACAATCAACCATACTCCAAATATGCCCATCGCGAAACGGGTCAATCACGATTGGGTCATGCACACCATCACTACATTGCACCATGAAGTGCCCCGGGAAGGCCACCCCATGACAAATCACGCCAACACGTTGTGCCAGCGTGATATACAACAACGCCAACATAATCGGCAGGC
Organism: Roseiflexaceae bacterium UBA965; assembly: GCA_002292925.1. GTDB lineage: Bacteria > Chloroflexota > Chloroflexia > Chloroflexales > Roseiflexaceae > UBA965. The sequence goes on from DBCF01000216.1 coordinate 23,845, forward strand.
CTTTTTTGGTGATGAGGACGCAATCAAAATAACTATTGTCAACGTGATAGTACGCTTCATAATTCCCCGTAAAGCCTGCGTCTACAAACAAAAAATTATTCAGCGTCGCGATTTTTTCGAGCAGTGTCAATTTGCCACGCATTTGCGGTTGCAATGCCTTCGTCATCGTTTCGAGGGTGTCATAGACAGCGGCACGACTATCACGCCCTTGGTCTTCCCAGGCGATGCACAATACGGCTTCGATGACATCGGGAGTTGGCAGGCGCAACGCCCGCAAAAAACCATGGCGCGCCGGATGTGCGAGTGCCCTGCTTCTCATACCCACCAACGTTGAATGTCGCCAATCAAGGTTTCATGATATTCATTGAGCCAGGTATCAAGCGTCAACAATGACATAGTGGTCCGTTCGACCACAATACTCCGCTCAAAGCCTTGTTGGAAGCGTCCGAGCGCCAACAAGAGCCGCACCACCAAGGCGAGGCGCATCATCGTCGGTACGGCGGCGATTTCGGCATCAGACAAAGTGATGATCTGGGCAAAGCCCTGGCCAAACCGCAACAAAGCAGCCTCATCATAGACCTCACCAAAGCCACCCCATGCCAATATTGCACACGCCACATCAAGCACACGCAAATCATTGCGACACAATTCAAAATCGAGCACAGCCGACACCATTGCGTTGGTCACCAACACATTACGCGGCTCAAAATCACCGTGGATAATTTGGCGCGGTAATGCGTCGTAAAGCGCAGGCAATTCGGCTTGGAGCGTTTCGACGAGCTGCGCCACTTGTTTGATTTGGTCGTTAGGCAACGGCGCAACCCGCAACGCCGCTAATGGGTCGATGATATAGGGGTGTACCCGATTTAATGTCAAGTAGGGAGGGGGCGACGACTCCGTAACGCTCACTGTCGCCAAGGCATTGAGTAATTGGGCATGGACCCGCCCCGCATGGAAGTAGGCGTCGGTATCTTCTATGGTGGGGTGATCCCCTGCAAACCACGGCAACATCGTCATGACCCAGGTGCGGTAACCATCGTCATGACGATAAAGGCTCATGCCATTGCGGGTAAGCAGTGGCAGTGGCATGGTAAACGGCAGTTTTTGAGCAGTCAGGGCCTGTAATACGGCCTGCATATACCCAAACGAGACTGGTGCATCATTGCTATAGGTACACAACACGGCATGTTGGTCATCAGCGGCTACAATCAATGCGAGATGATTATAGGCACTGCCACTCATCGGCTCAATTTGCCACGGTGCAGGGAGGTCCCACACATTGGCCAAATCACTCATCTTCACAGTGATTTTCTTTCTGTGGTCCCCGTCTGGTGGCTGGCAGAGACGCGCAACATTCGGCGAATCAACAACAGTACAGGGATTAACAACGGCAACAACACTGCCGGACGGGCACCGGCCCACAACAGCGCCCGTACTCCAGCCCGCATCCGTGATACTTGATGGTGCACCTCATCAGTGGGAGGGAGCGTTTGATTACGCCATGCTTGGTCGGCAATCACATCTGCCAGACCAGGTACCGCATAGACTGCCTGCATATCGGCAATATAAATTTGGGTAACCCCACAGGCTGCCACATGCCCAAGGTCACGTAGTAATTCACTTTCGCTCAATGGCCGATTGTGCCCATCTGATGCGATGCTCCCAATCAACACACTACTCACCTCTGGCGCATAGGTCGCAATTAGTCCAGGACCGTAAGGGCGCACATTACTGCTATATAACTGTATCACCGTGCGATCGGCAGCAAGGTCAGGCAACCCCAACAACCGCCGGGCAATGGTCGAGCCACTGACACGGTCATCACGCACAAATGGGATTTCGTAGCTTTCGACGACAAAGCCATCGGCGCGTATCTGGGCTACCACCGTGGCATAGTCGACAGTCGCTGCGTCGATGTGCCAACGATCGGCCACCCGACGTACCAATGTGTTGATATCGACACTTGGTTGGTCACCAAACCGCACTGCATCACGAATATCTGGCTCGATGTCAAGGCCGATGGCATCCCACCCGAGACCATGTTGGGTACTCCATTGCAAAAACTCACGGTAGCGCTCACTCACCAGCGCCGCATCATGCATGCGGTAGTCACGCACACTATCCTGCTCGTCACGCACAATCCAGGCCACAACCGCGATTCGGGCCCGATTTAAGCGCCGCACAAGCTCAGCCCGCAATGGGCTCAAATCACGAATCGTTAGGCATAACCGCACCCGATGCACACCCATATGCGCAATTAACGCCTCATCAAAAAAATCAGCCAAGGCGGCAGCAGCCAAATCACAGGTGTAGGTTATTTGCATTCGTTGTGTCATTGTTTTGTCATTAATACCAATATGTTGTCATGAAGTTGTCACTGATTGTCCCAATCATAGCATATCAACATGGATTTTGAAGTACCAAAACAAACAAAACGGTTACAATTATCATATATCTAGGATTGTCATTAGCTCGTGCAGCGCACACAGAGGAAGTAGGAAATAGGAAGTATGAAATTGTAGAGACGCAGTCGAGCCGGAGCACGCTGCGTCGTACTGCGTCTCCACCATGCAACGCATGGTAATACGAAGTATGAAGTATGAAATT
>DBCF01000064.1:0-1782 GCA_002292925.1 Roseiflexaceae bacterium UBA965
CGTATCGGCGTCGACATAGCCAAATACTTGCCCCGAAATAATCGCCGGCGGCAGACTCATGTCGTAGGCGGTGCCTGCAACCAACACTTGTTGGGCAGTATGTCCGGGAACTTCAATGGTCACCGTATCGCCGATATGCGTCTGTGCTTTGGCCAGCGACGCCCGTTCGATCAACACCCCATGACGGGGCGGTGGCCAAGCACCTTGCTCGGGGCGCACGATATTGACCGATGTCTCACCGTCATTGGGCAACAAATAAAGTACTGTGTCTTGCCACAACGCCGGTCCCAACTGGATGCGCGCCGTCACCGCCCGCCGCCCTTGGGCTTGGGCCACGTTGTGCGCCTTGGCAACGGAATTCACCAATACATCATCGAATCCCGCTGACGTGATTGTGGCACTGGCAGGATTTGTGCCAAAATAGGCACTATCAAGCTCCTGTTGTGTCACAATCAACCCAGCAATAATCGTGCCAAAGGCAAACACCCCAATCGCAATCGACGTCACCACCAGCACCGTGCGCATGCGGTTGTATGCCAAATCACGCAGGATTTTCTTCCATCTCGGTCGTAGCATAGCGACTCCGTCCCCGTACAATCTTGACGAACGGTACTGTTCACGCTAAACTAAACTACATGGTTTAGATTGACGTTTGCACATTCTACACTAAACGGTTTAGTTTTGCAACTAAAAAAACAAGGGCATCGTGATGGATCCAAATACTCCTGTCAAATCCAGCCAATTACGCATCGAAAAACGCGCGCAGATTTTGGCTGCGGCGCAGGAATTATTTCTGGCGAATGGCTATAAACGCACTAGTATGGAAGCAATCCGGGCAGCAGCAGATGTATCGAAGCCAACGCTTTACACGCATTATGCCGACAAAGAAGCGTTGTTTGGCGACGTGGTGCAGGCGACGTTTAATCAATTAGGGTTTGGGCGCTTCACTGGAACACAACTAGACACCCTGCCAATTCAGACGCAAGTCGAACTGCGGATCATCTTGATTACTTTTATTACTATCACCATGCAACAGATGTCGAATTCAAATTATGTGGCACTACTACGGATTGTGATTGGCGAAATGCCCTACTTCCCCAATTTAATGAGCATCTTTCGCCAAAACGGACCAACCCGGGGCTTGGCCATTGCCACCCATTTTTTTGGGTTGGCGTACCAACAAGGCATCATCACAGTCGCAGATGCAGATCTAGTCGCCCGCCTATTTATCGGACCAATCGCGTCGTATATTTTAACTGATGGGTTATTACAAACCGGAGAACCCAAGCTTCCCGATAGTGCGCGCATCGAAGCACACGTCGACTTATTCCTCAAAGCGGTCTGTTGAAACGCTTGCATGCACCCAAAACGAAGTAGGAATGATGGGCGAATCATGCCGGCGAATTCATTCGCCGCTATTCCCCTTTAAGCGGCATGAAGGATTGTCGCTGTGTTCTGCACATCCTCTGTGCGAGACAAGACAATCCTACCCCAACATGCCATAGCGCGAAGCACCCAAATACAAAATCTCACGCACTAAATCGGCATGTGACAGTTGGGCGGCATTGATAATCAATGCCAAATCGCTATAGTCAGGGGCAATACCTGGCAGGGTATTGATTTCGATGAGGGTTGGGATGCCGTGGGCATCGAGACGGATATCGACCCGTGATATGTCACAGGCCTCAATCGCACAATGGGCATCGATAGCCAATTGTTGGAGCTGAGCGGTCAAGGTGGCATCAATTGATGCCGGACAACGAAAATCGGCTTGACCAGGCA
>DBCF01000064.1:1859-3881 GCA_002292925.1 Roseiflexaceae bacterium UBA965
GGCAAACGCATAAACCCATCGGCAGCATAACGGTCAGGGATGCGACTGTAGCGTTGCGCATCAGCGCGCCCCAATACGCCCACCGTGAATTCTCGCCCACTCAGATAGGTTTCAACCAAAGCGGGTTGCTGGTAGCGTTGGATGAGGTATTGGACGCGACTGCGCAACGCAGGCTCATCATAGACAATCGAGCCTGCATCCATGCCCATGCCCGAGCCCTCGCGGGCGGGCTTCACAAATAACGGGAAGCGTAGATCACTTTGCAACGATTCAGCACCGGTCACAAAAAGCTGAAACGTGGCGGTCGGCAACCCGAAGCTTTGCCAGATGCGTTTGGTCATGGTTTTGTCGAGGGCGATGGCGCTGGTCAATACCCGCGACGCGGTATAGGGGATACGCAATAATTCGAGGAGTGCGGGGATTTGGGCTTCACGGGCGTCGCCATACATGCCTTCGACAATATTGAAGCAGATATCGGGTTTGAGATTCTGTAATGCCTCTGGTAGTCGTGCATCACCAGAGACAAATGTCACCTGATGGCCATCCAAGGCAATCGCCGCCATGATAGCGTCGATAGTGTGGGGGCTATCAAATTCGGCGTCGGCATCAGGCACATCACTGGGGACTTCGGTTTGCCCCTTGACGTTGGCAAGTACCGCCACATGCCATGGACGCACTACACGCAAAATACTTGACACGAGCGCATTCCTTTTGATTGAGGGCCATTACAAGTTGTAACGGCGAATTATTAGGCATAGTATAGCGTATTTTTTGGTTTTTCAATCAGCAAAAATACGTATTTTTATCAAAAAAATAGTTCATATATACAACTATTTTGCAAAATACGATTCCTTTACACCTGGTAACGTCAATACCGCAAATCCCCCCTCGTGATGCGACACAAGAGGGGGAAATGTCACCGTCCGACTAACACTCCACGTCAAATAATTCACATACAGCGTACCATCGGTGTAAAGCTGGTCATTGAAGGCATCGATGGTGACTATTTTTCAGTCGATAGCCGATACAAATTGGTCGTTAATCACAACAGTAATGTCATGCCTATCGGCTATCATATGACCCTTCATGGCGTTGCAACCGATTCTACCGTGGATTGGTTTGGGCGCTACCTTCCATCCCCGCATCGGGCAATGGGGGGAACAACGGTCCCGATGGCGTGTATGCATCACTATCATTGACCTGGGCACCCTCGGGCAACGGCACCGCACCGGCCAACAACGGGTCGTGAGTCTCAGTCATCCAGTGCTGTAAGCGCCCCCGCATATCAGCCAGCACATCGGCGTAGCGCAGATTTGTCACTAAATTATTGGCTTCGTTCGGGTCGAACATTAAGTCATACAACATCTCTGCATCAATCAATCGCTCACCCCACCCATGGTCGTGCCACACGGTTTTGCTCGGGCTATCGTCGACGTTCGGTCGTACCGGTGTAGTGCGCCCATCAAAGCGTTTAATGTATTTGTAGCGTGGCGTATGCACCGCCCGCATCGGCTCATAGGCAGCGTGATAGGTTACCTCGGCAAACAGCTGCGCATGCAACACATCTGTCTCGCTACGCACCAACGGCAACAGCGATTTGCCCTGCAACCAGACTGGCGCCGAAATACCAACGAGATCACATACCGTGGGAAAGATGTCTAGGTGCGACACCGGCGCCTCAATCAGCTTGGGGCCCACAAACCCACCCGGTCCACGTACAATCAACGGCACACCAATACCGTGATTGGTTAACGTCGTCTTCATACCGGGGAAGGCTGGGCCGTGGTCAGTGGTATAAAACAGCAACGTGTTTTCAACCAACCCTGTCTCAACCAACGCCTGCATCACTACCCCCACCGCATCATCAAGAATCTTGGCCGACTTTATAAAGGCCGCCATGTCGCGCCGAATCTCGAGTGTGTCCGGTAACGGAGCCGGCGCCCGACAATAGGTCACATCCGCAGCATCATGATCGGGGAACTCGCGGTGCGTCTCGAAAAAACCAATCTCCATGTAAAACGG